>NZ_JBLRVZ010000055.1:27692-73059 GCF_048159505.1 Streptomyces sp. T028 | reverse complement strand
AGCCACAGTCGTAGCCGCCTGGTCAGGCCACGACCAGCCCGACAGCCCCACCCGAAAGCCCGAAACGGGCATCACGTCACGTACTGCCCTCTCAAGAACCCGCCGTTCACTAATATCGGCCTCGCCCTCCGACCGCGTTCCAGCAGTACCTCGACGTACGCGGCCTGCCCCGGCCCCTGTGGTGGCGCCAAGGGAAATGACCCCGGATCTCAAGATTCCCGACAGAGTCGTTCAATGGGACCTGAGGGACGGTCTCGGGAACAGCCAACCGGAGAGGTCTGCGCCGGCCACGCTGGAAGGGGCCGTCTCAGGAGCGGCCTACGGGAGACCCGGCATGCGTACGAAGGGGCTGCGGGAGCCCTACAACCTCGGTGATCCTGCTTCTTGCCACCGGCGGTGGCCTTCCCGGTGGCCAGCCGGTGGCCGGACGCCTTTGGACGGTGCAGCATCGGCCGGCGCGGGTCAACCTGTTGCATGTTCTCTGATCAGGCACAACGTCGCTACGCGGCACGGCGAAACATCGGGCAACACAATCGCTCACGGTCTCGTAATGCGTAGGTCGGAGGTTCATTTTCTGTGACGAGGTCGACTATCAAAGGTTCTGACCTGGTCTTTTATCCGCTGGTAGGGGATGGATCATGGTGGCGCAAAGGGTCCGTGGACAACCGGTGGACAGCCGTGCGTCACGCTCCGTCAGGACTCTCTCTGCCCCTGTGTCGACGGGTGAAATCCACGGGTCTCAGATGGAGCGATCGGCATCGTGGGGACTGTCCGGTCGCGACAGATCTCACATCCGGCGCGGGCGATCCGTCGGCAGTCGGCCCCTTGGGTCGGACTCGGCGGTCGGGCGTCCGACGGTGGGTCTCTCGCGAGTCGGCGGAAAGGGTCCTCGCACACCTCCGCACCCGGGCTCTTCATTGCGCTTCGGTTCAGTGAAACGTAGTCGTGCCGTGGCAATACGTGACCATACTCCTGGCCGGTGGCTGGCCGCTCGTCCCCGGCCACGTTGTGCGTCGCTGTTCGGCGGTAGCGTGGCGCGGCAGAAAGTGCTGAGGACAGGTTGGGCGGGTTTCCATGCGGATGCGGTGCGAAGCCGGGGCCGAGGAGGAGTTCGAGGCGGCGTGCGGGCTGCTGGTCGACAGGCTGGTCCAGTGGGCCGGGGAGCAGGGGCTGCCGGTGGACGGGTTCATGGCCGAGGCGGCGCTGGACTACCGCCACCGGGCCACCGCCGACGGTCGGTTGGGGCTGTGGGAGCCGCGGCATGTGGAGGAGCTGCTGCTCTGCTGGCTGCCGGAGACCATCACTGAACTTCCCGGCGAGGAACGCGGCGACGCCCCGGGCACGTTGCGTACGCTGCTGCGCTATCTGCACGCCGCGCGGTTGGCGGATCCGCGCGGCCCCGCACTTGAGGACTCCCTCGCAGCGGTCGACGCGGTGGCGGAGCTGTATCCGGGGGCGATGGCGGACCGCACCCGCTGGGGTTTGGCGAAGTTCTGGGCGATGACAGCCGCCGAGCAGGGCGTGGATGTCCTGGACGGGGCGGCGTTGCAGCGGTTCGCGGAGCGTGCTCAGCGCGGGGAGGCCGCCTACGACCAGCAGGCCCTGGACATGGTCATGGAACGGCGGTTGACCGGCCGTGCTCTGTCCAGTGTGGCTCGGGCCGAGCCGCAATTGCCCGTAGTGCTGCCCCCGGACGACGAGCTGCGCCGACGGGCCGAGGCCTCGGCGATCGTGGTGCAGTTGCGCGGGCTCGCGGAGTGGGCGGGGCGCGACGGCCGCGCGGTGACGGAGGCGGGGCGGCTGCGGATGGCCGATGCCCGCGAGCTGGTGGACGTGCTGGGTACAGGCGACAAGGCCGAGGGGGTGCGCTCGTCGGCCGATCTGCCGCGGCTGGGGCTGCTGGTGGAGTGGGCGAAGAAGGCGCGGCTGGTCCGGGTGGTCAAGGGGCGGTTGTGTGCGGTTGCCAGGGCCCGGCCGGTGCTGGCCGACCCGCTGCAGCTGTGGCTCCGTGCTTTCGAGGCGTGTTTCGAGTTGCGGCAGGCCCTGATTGGTGCGCGAAGTGGCTGGCATGTGGAGTCGATGCTCTTCGATGCGTACGAGGATGTGCTGGAGGACGTGCTGAACACGGTCTACAGCCTGCCGTACCCGATGCCCTGGCCGCGGCTGCGTGACTCCGTTCACCTGGCCTACCGGGCCCGTTTCCAGCTGGACGGTGGTTCGGACGTCCAGCACCGGATGTGGTTCGAGCACGCCGACCGGGACCTGCGCACGGTGCTTGACACGATGGTGGAACTGGGCGCGATCGAGCGTGAGCGGGGGATGACCGATCCGGTGTTCCTCGAGGTCGACCTTTCCGCTGAATCCGAGTTGCCTGAGGGCATGCCGCCGGAGCTCGCGGAGCTGCTGGGCTCCGCAGGGGTAGCGCCGGACCCGACGGCACAGGAACGTGACCGACGCCTGCGTGAGGAGCTGACCGCCGGGCCGGTGGAGCTCATCCGTCTCACCGAGCTGGGCACCCGGGCGGTACGGCAGCGGCTGCTGGCGGTCGGCAGGGACGCACCGCTGGTCGGCGAGCTGGCCCAGGCGTCGGCGACCGGCCTGCTGGGTGTGCTCTCCGAGGACTACGACCCGGATGCCGCCCGCGTGGAGCTGGCCGGCTGGATCGCGGCCCGCGGCGAGCGGGATGCCGCGCTGCGGCGACTCGTCGAAGCCGTACGGTCCATGCCCTTCCGGGTGCGTGCGCAGGCGATGCTCGCCGTACTGCTGGTGGCGTTGCCGGACGGTGAGGGCGAGCGGCTGCTGCGCGGGCTGCGCGGCGACGCAGCGCTGGCGCCGCTCGTGCTGACCGCGCTGACGCACCATGAGCTGCTGTCCCCCGAGGACATGACCGATGCCGAGCAGCTGCTGCTGCTCGCCGAGAACCTGCTCCAGCTCGTGGAACTGGCGGGCGGCGGGGACGGCGCCGAGGAGGTGCTGCGTGCTCAGGGCTCCGAGGTCAGGGACGCGGTTGCCGCCGTGCTGGACTCCGCGCACCCGGATCGGGCCGGACTCGAAGAGCTCGGGCAGCTCGCGGCCCGGGCACTGCGTACTCCCGCAGCCCGACTCGGCCGCGCCTGGAAGCGTCGGCGCACCGCCGGCAAGAGTGGCCGCAAGCGGCACCGCTGAGCAGGGCATGACCGCCTGCTCATGAGGGTGCCGGGTGAGACCGGCACCGGCACGGTGTCGGGGGGAAAGCCGGTGGACCCGGCGCCGTACGTCCCCGGTGGCGCGCGCTACCGTCGGAGTCATGGCCGAGGGCTGGGACGAGGGCGGGCTGCGAGCCGTGCGAGGCGCGCTCCAGGCTCAGGACGGGGTGGCGCTGCTTGCCGCGTTGCGTCGTGGAACCGTGCGTGAGGTGCTGCAGTTGGCCGGCGATGGTGTGGCCGGGGCCGCGGCGCGGGGCCTGCCGGGGGCTGCGGAGATGGCGGCCTCGTTTGTCGGCGAACTCCAGGAGCGCGGGTTCCGGGGCGACGAGGAACTGGCGCACCAGTTGCGAACGGCCATGGGAGATGCGGCGATTCCCCTCCTGCGCCCGCTCGCGGTCGATCTGGAGATGCTGGCCATGCTGCTGGAGGGCGACCTGGCTGAGACGGGTGGCCGGATCGACCTGTCCACCGGGGAATGCCGGCCGGCGTTCACAGACGAGTTGGGGACCGGGCTTGAGGCCGAGGAGGCGGACGATCCCGAGCGATGGCTGTACGTGCCGGCTCTGGGTTCCCGGGCCGGCTACCGGGACATGGAGTTGTTCATCGACGGGCTCGGCGACGTCGCCCTCGCCGACCGGCTGCGGATCGCCATCACCGGGCGGGGCGCCTTCCGACGCTTCAAGGACGTCCTCGCTCGGGACGAGCGCGCCTGGCGTCGGTACCACCGGCTCAACGATGAGCGACAGCGCGGCCGGGCCCGCGCCTGGCTGACGGAGGAGGGCTATTGCCCGTCCGCGTCATGCAGCGCATCCTCGCGCTGACCGTCGCGATCACGGCACGACGACCACACCGGACAGCCAGTCCTGCGCTCACTGCCCGCCTGTGATCACTGACCCCTTGGATGGGAATCAGTCATCTCAGCGGGGCGTCAGGCCGGCGTCGGTGAGGCGGCGCATCAGTGAGGGCTTGCCGCGGTGCTGCTCGCGCAGGTTGTCAAGGCGCCGGGTGAACTCCTCGGGGGTGCCCGCCCGGTCGTGGATCTCGCGGAGATCCTTCAGGAGGGTGACAGCGGTGTCGTAGGGGCCGGGCTGCTTCTGCCCGATCAGGTGGGCGATGTCCTGCCAGGCTTGCTGGGTGTTCTCGGTCAGGCGGTCCAGGTGGCTCTCGCGAGCTCGCTGTTCGGCCCGGCGGGCCTGGGCGCGGGCCTGTTCCTGCTGCCGTGTGTGCTCGGTGCGCACCTCGTAGGCGGCGTCGAGGAGCTCCGCGGCTGAGCGGCGCCGGGTGGCGGTGGACGGTTCGGCCGTACCGCGGGACGCGGCGCGGTGGCGGGCCAGCAGAGCGGGGCCCGGTTGCGGGGCGGTGCCCAGGGCGGCGTCCAGCAGCAGGGCATCCTTCTCTCGTTGCGGCAGGGCGCGGATCCAGGTGGCGAGTGCGTCCTTGTCGACTGCCTGGGAAGGGGCGGCACCGCTGGCGTGGGCGGCCGCGGTGAGCAGGTGTGGGTCGACGTGAAGGAAGTCGGCCAAGCTCTTTTGCGGGCCGGTGAGGTGGGCGAGACCGGTGGGTACGGGCGGCTCGAGGGCGGAGGTGTACTCGTCCTCGTCGACGTCCTCCTCCAGCGCCCAGCGGGTGAGTGCGGACAGCCAGGCCAGCTAGAGGGGGCGCAGGTCGCCTGCGGCGAGTTCGGTTCGCAGGGTGGTGAAGGAGGCGAGGGTGAAGGAGGTCTCGAAGTCCCACTCGCCGCCGTCCTCGGCCTCGTAGGAGAAGTCGAGCAGCAGGTGCCCTTTCCTGGTCCAGCAGGTCAAGGCGTCTTCCGCGCAGTACGGTTCGGCGCTGCGGGCGGGTAGCAGTGTGGTGGGCAGACGCAGCATCAGGCGCCGCGAGCCCCAGTTGGCGACGTACAGGTGGGCGTCATACACCTGCTCCATCAGTTTGCGCTCATCGCCGCGGAAGTTGCCGTAGTGGTACTCATTGACGAAGTGCGTCGCGCTGATCCGGGCCCGTCTCGACAGCGCTCGCACCCCTTCGAGCTCGTCCTTCGTCAGCGGTCGGTCGATGGCCTGGAACTCGTGGTAATGGTACTCGCTCACATCCGTGCAGACGTTCGACAGGCGCTGCGGCTCATCTCACGGGACCTGGATGTGTTCCCTCGTTCGGGGCCCCGTCCACGGTTACGGTCCTGGCGGTGCCGTCGGGTTCGTAGGATCGGGCCGAGAACGACGGCCCCGCAGGGGGCGGCGGAGGGCAGGCGTGTGGTGGCGGCACCGAGGGACCGGCTGGCTGGTCTGCTCGGCGGGGCGAAGGCGGCGGGGGCTTTCAGCGCCCGGCTGGAGGCGCCGGTGGCCGGCCTGGGCCTTGAGGTGGTCGGGGTCGGGCCGGTGCGTCTTCCCTTGCGGGCGCCACAGGTGAAGCGGCTGATCTCGGTGGCACGGCCGGCGTTGTTCGGGCGGGGCGAACAGACGCTGAGCGACACCAGTGTGCGCGACACCTGGCAGATCTTGCCGGATCAGCTCAGTCTTGCCGGTCCCTCCTGGTCGTCGCTGCTGGGCGGCGCGCTGGAGCATTTCCGGGACGCTCTCGGTCTCCCGTCGGCGACCCGGCTGTGGGCCGAGCCGCACGCGATGCTGGTGTACGGCAAGGGACAGTTCTTCCTTCCGCACCAGGATTCGGAGAAGGACGACGCGATGGTGGGCACGCTGGTGCTCTCCCTGCCTTCGGCGCACACGGGGGGAGAACTGGTCGTCGAGCACGCCGGGCAGGAGCGCGCCTACCGCGCCTCGAAGACGGATCTGACTCTCGTCGCCTTCTATGCCGACTGCCGGCACCAGGTCACTCCGGTCCGATCCGGGTACCGGGTGACGCTCACCTTCAACCTGCTCGCCGAGCCGGGGACTTCGACGGAGGCGTCCGGACCGCTGGCGGAGCTTGCACACAGTCTGGGCCGGCACTTCGGCTCGCCCGCCAAACCGCGCTACGGCACCCGCGAGTTGGACCCGCCGACCCGGCTCGTGTACCTGCTCGATCACGAGTACACCCAGCGGGGCCTGAGCTGGGAGCGGCTCAAGGGCGCCGACGTGGGGCGTGCCGCTCTGCTGCGCGCCGCTGCCGGGCAGGCCGGGTGCGAGTCGGTGCTTGCGCTGGCCGAGGTGAAGGAGACCTGGGATGCGTATCCCGAGAGGGACGATCCCTGGGACGACTACGGGTACGACGAGGATGATGAGGAGGAGAGCGGCGATGCGGGTGAGGACGGGGGCTACGTCCTCCAGGAGCTGGTCGACGACGAGATCACCCTGGGCTGGTGGACCGGTTCGGACGGCACCGGTGGCGAGCCGATCTCGTTGCGGGTTCACGACTACGAGGTGTGCGCGAGCACCGCGAACGCGGACCTGACGCCCTACGACTCCCAGTACGAGGGCTACATGGGCAACTACGGCAACACACTGGACCGGTGGTACCGGCGGGCCGCGGTCGTCGTGTGGCCGCGCGAGCGGGCCTTCGCGGCACGCGGCGAGGCCGGATCGCGGTGGGCCCTGGAGGAACTGCGCGCCGGTATCGCGCGGGGCGACCTCGACAAGGCGCGCGACCAGGCCCAGTCCCTCGCACCGTTCTGGAAGAGCACCCGTCCGCAACCCGAGCTGCTGGACTGCGCGTTGCGGGTGGCCGCAGGACTGGATGCGGCCGAGACCGCGGCGATGCTGCTGGAGCCGTTCCAGGCGGGTGCGCTGGACCCGGAGCACGCGGACGGACTCGCCGCGGTTGCGGAGCGGTACGGGACCGGGTGGATGGGCCCGGTTGTCGACGCCTGGTTCGCCTCGGAGCACCGCCTCCCGTCGCAGCAGTACGAGTGGACCGAGCGGTTGCCGGAGCTGTGCACGGCGCTGCGTGCGCATCGGGCGTCGGCGGTGGCACGGCTGCTGTCCGCCGGCGTCTGGGCCGCGGTGGACAGCGGTCTGCGGCTGTGGACAACGACCGGGCCTGCCGAGATCCGCCGTGCGCGGCTGCAGCAGCTGACTCTGCCGCTGCGACACGTCCTGGCGGCGGCCGACGAAGATCTGCGGGACGGGATCCTGGCAGTGCTGCGCGAACGCGGGGACACGGTACTCGAGTGCCTGATGCCGCTGCTGCGCCACGCCGCTGAGGCGAGCACGTCGGCCGAGTGGGGTGCGGCGGGGCTCGACGTCATCGCCCGGGACTGCGCGGACCGGCTCCGCTCGGTGTGCGAGCGGCCGCCGCGCGCTGCCGACGACTGGGCAGTGGCCTGGGCCGGGTGCGGCTGCGAGCTGTGCGGTGTTCTCGGCGCCTTCCTCGGGTCCCGGTCGCGGCGGGTCCTCGAATGGCCACTGGCGAAGGACGGGCGACGGCATGTGCACACGAGGATCGACTCGGCCGAGTTGCCGGTGCGCCACCAGACCAGGCGGCAGGGGCGCCCGTACACGCTGGTGCTGACGAAGACCCAGGAGTTGTTCACCCGTGAGCAGACGGTCCGCCGTCAGGCGGCGGCCGACCTGGCATGGCTGATGTCGCTGCGGAACGGATGACTGCGGTTTCCGGCTCGGCGGCCTCGTCGCGAAGCTACGCCCCGGCCGGAACCGGTTCGTCGGCTGAGGCGACCTGCCAGGGCGTCGCCCCGTCCAGGCAGCCCGCCCCCGAAGACTCCAGGCCACAGACGCTCAACGACCCGTATCCAGGCGGTGATCACGGCCTATGGCGCCAGGCTGGGCCAGAACAAGCCGGGGCTCTATGCCGACGCCGGGGTCCCCCATCTGTGGCGCATCGAGGGTGAATCAGGTCTGCCGGTCGTGCTCACCTACGAGCTTCGACGACGCCATCCGGGTGCACGTGGCCACCGGCGGTCACCGCGACTCGTTGCCCACCTCTGTCCCGTTCCCGTTGGATCTCGCCCTCGCCGACCTCTCCCGACAGACAGCCGGTCTGCTCAACGGTCGGCGTTGCCGGGCGGTACGACCCATTCGGTGGGTTGGCCGGTGAGGGAGGCGATCATGTCGAAGTCGCCGTCGTAGTGGAGGACCGTTCGCCGGTGCAGTTCCGCTGTGGCGGCGATCAGCAGATCGGGGAGGGACAGAGCGCGGTGGAAGCCTGAGTCGAGGGCATGGCGCTGGATCTCGAGAGCGCGGGTGAAGGTGTCGTCGTCGGCGCGGAGGTAGTCGAAGGCGTGGAGCCAGGTGCTGATCCGTGTTGCTTCCGAGCTGTCCCGGGCGGAGTGGATCATCTCGAACTCGGTGGGCTGGCATACGGCGAGGAGGTAGCGCTCGTGCAGAGGCTTGAGCACCTCCTTGACGCTCGGCTTCGTCCAGCGGGCGAGGGCCGACTTGTCGATCAGGTAGCGGTCCTGCATCAGGCGGCCCGGCCTCCGTCGCGGTCGCCGTTGTGCTTGAGGGAGCCGTCTGCGTTGCGGGGCCCGGTGTTCTCGACGATCTCACTGAAGTCGAGCTCGCCGGCCTCCATGGCGTCGAAGCCCTCCTGCCGCAGGTGTCTCTTGACGGCGTCTTCCATGGCGAGGCGGACGGCTTTGGCCTTCGTTTTGGTCCCGAAGATACGCATGGCCTCGGTGACCATGTCTTCATCGAGGTCGATGACGGTTCTGGCCATGTGGTGATCCTCTCGGAGGTACTTCTTCCAGCAAAATGATACCAGTCGTCGGCTGTGACAGATATCGTTTCGATCGTAGGTTCCGTCATGGATGGAGGGTGTGGCGTTCACGGTGACCTGCCGTGCGGTCGCCCGCCCCTGTCGGGGGTTTCACCGGAAGCGATGGGGTGGCGGGAGGCGGTCGACCAAGCGGCCCTGTCGGTGGACAGCCGGTGGACAGACGCATTTGGACCATGCATCACGGGGTGGCACAGGTGACTGATTGCCGTGCGTTGTCGAGGGTTTGCGCTGTGTCATGCGTGAGCGGGTGTGCCCGCGATCTGTACGCGTCAGGTTTTGATGACCTCGACGGCGGGTCCACAGAGCAGACTGATGTCCTCAGGGTCGGAGGTGAGGACGATGACTGGTCTTGGCGCCGAGCGTGCAATGGCCGCAAGGACGGCGTCGATGGCGTACTTGTGGCCGCTGAGGTGGTGGTTGCGCAACAGTGCTGCCGCTTGGTCGGTGACGCTCTTGGTGACGTCATGGACGTCGATCCGGGAGAGTACCCACCGGATGCGGGCGGGGTGGATGCGCTCGTAGTCCGCCTCGAGCGTGGTCATGGCGGTCGTGGCCACTCGGGTGCCTTCTTCCGAGGCTGCTTGGACGAGAGCCACGACGGTGCGGTCCTTGAGGTAGAGCTTGGACAGGCCCTCGCTGTCGAGGAGGAGTGTGCCGGGCATCAGGCTGCGGCACCGCTCGAGTCGCGCTGATCATGGCGCAGTACGGCGCGGGCCGCTTCGATCTCTTCCCGGGACAGCGGGTCGTTGTCGGTCTCGAAGTCGGCGACGATCTCACGAAGCTTGTCCATGGCTACACGCTGCTCCAGGGCCTCGGCCACGTAGGCGGAGAAGCCGCCTGGGCCCACGTGGCTGCGTACGGTCTCGGCGAGGTCTTCGGGGAGGCTGATGGAGTACTTCTTGCTACCACTCATGGTCCTTATCCTACCGGAGGTGAGAAATCGCGCTCCAGCTGACGCTTCTTCTGCGCCGGCCTGACGCTCGGGCTTGCCCCTTGGCCGCCGCCGCCCGCCGCTGCGGCGTCGCGCCATGGAGGACGGCTTCGGTGAGGTGGGCCGCGGTGCGTGAGCGATGCGGGAAGGGGACGGCGCGGCATGGGCCACCGAGGACCCGGACTGGGCAACCTGCCGCGAGGTGCTGATCTGCGCAAACAGCACCGCACGGCACGCGCCGACACCACCCACCATGATCCCCGCAGTCCTCGTAGTAGGTCTCGGGTTCGAATCCCGAAGGCGGCTCTTTCTGAGCCCAGCCCAGACACTGGGGCGGAGTTCCGGCTGAGGCTCCGGGGCGGGTTCCGGGCCGGGCATGAAGGTGTCGCCCATGCGACGCATGGCGTCCTTCGAGAGGTGAGATCGACCCTGTACGTACTGCCGGGTCTGGCTGCTGGGTGTGACGCAGGATCTCCATGATCACGGGTGGGGATCATGGGCCTGTCAGGGGCGCCATGGGGGGCAGGTTCCGTGTCAGGCGGGAGGGTTCGATCATGTGGCCCAGCCGGTGCGGGTAGCGGACCCTGAGCGCTGCGGCCGCCACGGTCGCGGCAGCCAGGACGACGCTTGCCAGCAGCAGGGCTGCCGAGTAGCCGGTTCCCAGCAGCGGCTGGGAGATCAGGGGGCCGATGATCTGCCCGATCCCGTAGCCCGCCGTCAACAGTGCGACGGCTCGCGGCACCTGGAGGTGCTCACCGAGGGCCAGTGCCAGGGAGGTGATCCCCACGAACGTGCCGCCGAAGGCGGCCGCTGCGACGAGCGCGCCGGCGCTGCCGGGAACCAGGCCGGTCAGGGCGATACCGGCGGCCTGGAGCATCAGAGCCGACGCCAGCAGGGTGGGGCGGCTCCACCGCCGGGCCAGGGCCGTCCACAACACCGAACCGGGGATCGCGGCCAGTCCGACGACGACCCACGCCCCCGCGCCGACCCAGCCGGGGGCGTCCTGGGTGATCGAGGCGACGAGGAAGGTGCCGGCGATGATGTAGCCGATGCCTTCGAGGGTGTAGCTGAGCGCCAGCGCGGCGAACCAGCGGTGGGTACGGGGGCGGGTCTTCGCCTTCGCGCCGGCTGACTGCGGGGCCGGCGGGTCGAGTTTCCATGAGGCGGCGGTCAGCAGCAGCGTGAGGACGGTCGCGATCCACCACGCCGTACGCCAGGTCGAGACCTCGCGGACGGCCAGGACCAGCAGTCCTGAGAGCACGATGCCGGCGCCGATGCCGCCGAATCCCCAGCCGATCAGGTGTGGGGCCGATCGACGCAGTCCGGACAGAAGCGCTCCGACCGCGTAGACGAAGGCGAGCGCGCTGGTGAACCCGGCGATGAGACGCAACGCTGACCAGGCCGTGACGTCCTGCGTGAGTGGCATCAGGGCGAGCGAGGCAGCCATCGCGATCATCGAGGCACGCATCACCGGGCGCGAGCGGACCAGCCGGGGCGCGAAGCTGCCGGCCAGCGCGCCGGTCAGGTAGCCGACATAGTTGGCTGTCGCCAGGTCTGCCCCGCTCGTGGCCGAGAGGCCGGCCTGGTCGTGCATCAGCGGCAGGATCGGGGTGTAGACGAAGCGGCCGACGCCGTTGCTGGCGGCCAGCGCTGCGGCCCCCTGGAGTGCTATGAGCCACGGTGCGGGTCCGGGAAGTCGGCGTTCAACCGAAGCTCGTTCGAGGGTGAGAGTCACGAAAGGGCCCTTTCTGAAAAAAAGTCCTGGCACGGTGCTGCCGGATCGGGCGGCGGCATCTTCGGCGCCAGGTCCGCGGCGTCATCGCCGCCGAGACCCTTCGCGGTCCATGGGTGGCATCAGCAGGGTGGAAAGCTGGGTGTCTGGCATCTGGTCACGGCGTCGCCTGTGCAGCGGAGCGCCTGCGCGTTGCCCGGCCGGCTCCCTGCCTCGGGGCTTCGGACCGGCCGAATCCGCGGTGGGCGCCGACCGGCTCAGTGGCGCGGCGTCGTCAGTGGGGTGACGGCTCCGGGCATGGGGGGTGTCTCCGTCGGTGGAGGAGGGAGGGTGCGGGTGGCCGCCGGACCAGCAGTCTCAGGGGGCCTGGGTGTCGTCGATTCCTTCGACGATGAACACGCGGTAGTCGGCGCCGGCTTGGCGGTGGGGCAGTGCTGCCTGGTAGGCGGGGCTGTCGTACCAGGCCCGTGCGTCCTTGACGCTGGGGAAGCGGTGGATCAGTACCCCGTCGAACGCTGTGCCCTCAAGGGTTTGGATCGCTCCGTATCCGACGACGGGTGTGATCTGGTGGCCTGTCCGGGCCGCCCGGGCCGAGCTGGCGTAGAGGGCCAGCTCGGCCGGGTCACTCACGCGTTCGCGGAGCATGACGACGTAGGCGCTCACACGCCGTCCTTGGTGACCAGCTCGATCAGGGCGTCGGCTGCGGGGGCGGAGGAGGCCGGGTTCTGCCCGGTGATCAGCAGACCGTCCTGCAGCACGTAGGGGTGCCAGTCGTCGGTCTTGGAGTAGAGACCGCCGAGCTTGGTGAGCTCGTCCTCGACCAGGAAGGGCACGACCTCGGTGAGCTGGACCGCCTCCTCCTCACTGTTGGTGAAGCCGGTGACGTTCTTGCCCGCGACCAGCGGGGTGCCGTCCTCGTTCACGGTGTGCCGCAGGGCGCCGGGTGCGTGGCACACCAGTCCGACCGGCTTGCCCGAGCGGAGGGTCGTTTCGATCAGCCTGGCGGAGTCGGTGTCCTCGGCGAGGTCCCACAGCGGTCCGTGCCCGCCGGGGTAGAAGACCGTGTCGAAGTCGGCGGCCGAGACGGAGTCCAGGCGCACGGTGTTGGCCAGGGCCTTGGTGGCCTCCGCATCGGCCTCGAAGCGCCGGGTGTCGTCGGTCTGGAAGCCGGGTTCGTTGCTCTTGGGGTCCAGCGGCGGTTGCCCGCCCTTGGGTGAGGCGAGCGTGATCTGCCAGCCGGCCTCCTTGAAGCGGTAGTACGGCGCCGCCAGTTCCTCCAGCCAGAACCCGGTCTTGCGGCCGGTGTCGCCCAGCTCGTCGTGCGAGGTGAGAACGATCAGAACCTTCATGACACACACTCCTTGGGGAGTAAGTAGACCAGTCTACTATTATGACTGAAACGGGGTCCCCGTGACCGGATCGGGCATGGGGTGCGGGTCTACGGGTGCAGCAGCTTGCGGGTCACCGCCGTGACGGTGTCGAGCGGGGCCAGGCTGCGGTGGATCTTGGCCATGACGCTCGCGCCGAGCCACATGTCGTACAGGGCCTGCGCGACCTCGCGGGGATCATCGTCGACCGAGAGGGAGCCGTCCTCCAGGCCGCTGGTGATCGTGCGCTCGATGCGGTCGACTATGGCGCTCGTGCCTTCCTTCAGGGCCAGGCGCATCGACTCGGACAGGTCCGCGACCTCGGCGCCGAGTTTCACGGCCAGGCACTTGCCCTGGCACTCCTCGACGCTCTGCGTCTCCCGCCACCGCTGCCAGTAGGTCATCAGTCGCTCGGCCGACGACTGGCCGGGCTGGGCGAGGATGCGGTCCATGTCCGCGAGGTAGTCCGCGAAGTAGCTCTTCAGGAGAGCTTCACCGAAAGCGTCCTTCGAGGCGAAGTAGTGATAGAAGGACCCTTTCGGCACGCCGGCCTCCGCGAGTACCTCATTGATGCCGACAGCCGAGTAGCCCTTGCGGGCCATGATCTGCTGGGCGGTGTCGAGGATGATCCGACGGGTGTCTGTGGTGCGCGCGGTGACCGGCATGTAGGAACTGTAGCACCTGAGTAGACCGGTCGTCTAGAGAGGTGTATGGCAGAGGGCGACAGCACCGCAACAGGGAGATGAGACCGAACGACGTCACTCAAAGGGTAGGGAGATCCACCGAGGAGGCGTGGCCACCAACTCCACTCGGTCGTCGCGGAGGCTGCGTGCGGGTGGGCGCTCAGCTGGAAGGCGACGGGTGGTCCGGTGAACCGGGCTCCCGCTGCAGTGGGGCCGCGACGCCTTGGCCGACTGCAGCTTCTCGGGAAAGTGCTGGTCACGCACCTGCGATGCCTGGGTCAGCGGATGCGTTGGAGCTTGTGCTGTGCGGATGGCAGGCCACTATCGCGGCTGACGCCGCCTTGATTCCGCTGTCGACAAGTGGGGCGCGATGGCGCCCAGACGGACCTGTTCGCGACCCATCCGTGCGGCGCTGCGCCTGCGCTGACCGGTAACGGGCGCCGCAGGGAGAGGGGAGGCCGGCCACCGCCGACCTCCCTCACCGTCGAGTCATCCAGCAGCCTGTCTCGGCGACGTTCCGAGACGGGCCGAGTACGTGGCGAGCCTGTCGGGAACGAGCAGTCGGCTTTCGGGACTCAGGCCGAGGGGCCGCTCTCCATCCGCTCTGTGTGCGGTCAGTGTTGTGCAGGGACGCCGAGGTCGTCGAGGAGTCCGCGAACGCGGCGCTCGATCTCGTCACGGATCGGGCGGACATCTTCGACGGTCCTGCCTGCGGGGTCGTCCAGGGCCCAGTCGAGGTACCGCTTGCCGGGGAAGACCGGGCAGGCGTCGCCGCAGCCCATGCTGACGACGACGTCGGCGGCGCGCACGACCTCGTCGGTCCAGGGCTTGGCGAACTCGCGGGAGATGTCGATGCCGCGCCCGCTCATTGCGGCGATGGCTGACGGGTTGACCTCGAATCCGGGCTCGGATCCGCCGGACCAGGCCACGGCGTTGTCTCCAGCCAAGTACTGGAAGAAGCCCATGGCCGTCTGGCCGCTCATCGCCGAACGCTTCGCCCGCCAGCGCCTGCGCGCGCGCCGAACCGCTCGGCCTGGGCCCGCATGTTCTTCATCAGCTCGGGGCCCATGATGCCGTCGCGGAAGCCGGGGAAGTTCTCCACCTCGGTCGTCTGTACCAGCGCGCCGCCGGCCGTGACCGCGCCCTCGAAGACCAGTGGCTTCAGTGAAGCGCGGGCGGTGTAGAGGGCGGCGGTGTATCCGGCGGGCCGGAGCCGATGACGATGACGTTCCGGATGTCCGTCGCCGTGCCGCTCATGCCTGGGGCTCCGGCGCGATCTCCTTGATCAGGCCCTCGACCAGCACCTTGATCTCGTCCCGGATCGGACGTACGGCCTCGACGCCCTGGCCTGCCGGGTCCTCCAGTTGCCAGTCCAGGTACCGCTTACCGGGGAAGACGGGGCAGGTGTCGCCGCAGCCCATGGTGATGCAGACGTCCGATTCCTTCACGGCGTCGACCGTGAGCATCTTCGGGACCTCGGCGGAGATGTCGATGCCGACCTCGGCCATGGCCTCGACGGCGGCCGGGTTGACGTTGGCACCGGGGTTGGAGCCGGCGGAACGGACCTCGACGCGGTCCCCGGCCAGGTGGGTCAGCCACGCGGCGGCCATCTGGGAACGGCCGGCGTTGTGGACACAGACGAACAGCACGGAGGGCTTGGCGGACATCAGAGGTCTCTCTTGTCTCACGGCGGCATCTGTCTCACGGCGGCATCAGGCGCGAATGACATCATCACCTGGTGGTGTCAGCCACCACTGATGTGACAGTATCAGCCCATGCTGACGTCAGTCGACACTGATCTGATCCGGGTTCTGGCCGACCC
The DNA here is from genome assembly GCF_048159505.1 of Streptomyces sp. T028. Classification (NCBI taxonomy): domain Bacteria; kingdom Bacillati; phylum Actinomycetota; class Actinomycetes; order Kitasatosporales; family Streptomycetaceae; genus Streptomyces; species Streptomyces sp. T028. Next base: position 57,672 of record NZ_JBLRVZ010000055.1, on the reverse strand, counting down.
GCTCAGGCTCCGGATCGTGACCCTCCTCGCCAAAGAGACGCTGTGCACCACCCACCTCGTGGAGGAGACCGGTGCCCGGCAGACCAACCTCTCCAACCACCTGAAGGTGCTGCGCGAGGCCGGGGTCGTCGAGACGGAACCGTGCGGCCGGTACGTCTACTACCGACTCAAGCCGGACGTCATCGCCCACCTCGCCGGTCAGTTCGCCGACCTGGCCGAGTCCGCTCGCACCGCCGCCGAGAACAAGAGGGCCTGCCCATGACCGCCGCCGAAGCCGCCCCGACCGCGGAGTCCGCGACACCCGCTCCAGCACCCGCCCCCGCCGTGCCCGCGCCGCCGCGTACTCCGCTGGTCGCCAGGGCTGCCGCCGAACTCATAGGCACCGCCCTGCTCGTGGCGGTCGTGGTCGGCTCCGGCATCCAGGCCACCGAACTGACCAAGGACGTCGGCCTGCAGTTGCTGGCCAACTCCACGGCCACCGTCTTCGGCCTCGGCATCCTGATCTTGCTGCTCGGCCCGGTGTCCGGCGCCCATTTCAACCCCGTCGTCACGGTCGCCGAGTGGTGGACCGCCCGACGCGGCGGCGACGGGGTCACCCCGCGCGAAGTGGCCGTGTACCTGCCCGCGCAGGTCGTGGGCGCGATCGCGGGCGCGATCCTGGCGGACGCGATGTTCGGTGAGCCGCTGGTGAAGTGGTCCACGCACGACCGCTCTGCCGGGCACCTTCTGCTGGGTGAGGTCGTCGCGACGGCCGGCCTGGTCCTGCTGATCTTCGGCCTCGCCCGGGCCGACCGCCTGCAGTTCGCGCCCGTGGCCGTCGCCTCCTACATCGGCGCCGCGTACTGGTTCACCTCGTCGACCTCCTTCGCCAACCCGGCCGTGACCATCGGCCGCGCCTTCACCGACACCTTCGCGGGCATCGCGCCCGGCTCGCTTGCCGGGTTCATCGGCATGCAGGTCGTCGGCGGCGTGGTCGGACTGGCCCTGGTGGCCCTCATCTTCATGCCCGGACGACCGGCCGAATGAGCCACAGCACGCAGGTGGTGGTGGTCGGCGGCGGCCAGGCCGGCCTCGCCGCCGGCTACCGCCTGCGCCGCCTCGGCCTCGACTTCGTCGTCCTCGACGCCCAGACCACACCGGGCGGCGCCTGGCAGTACGCCCGGGACTCGCTGCACCTGTTCTCCCCGGCCGCGTACTCCTCCCTGCCCGGACGCCTCATGCCGCCGCAGGTCGGCGAGACCTACCCCGACGCGCAACACGTGGTCGAGGACCTGGCCGACTACGAGAAGCGGTACGAGCTGCCCGTCGAGCGGCCCGTGCGCGTGATGAGCGTCCACCGGAGCGGCCCGTTCCTGCGGGTGGAGACCGACTCCGGCACGTGGCGCGCCCGCGCGGTGATCAGCGCGACTGGGACCTGGTGGCGGCCCTTCCCTCCTGCCGTCCCCGGCCGCGCGGCCTTCGTCGGCCGCCAGCTGCACACGGCGGAGTACCGCAGCCCCGCCGACCTCGCAGGCCAACGCGTGATCGTGGTCGGCGGGGGCAACTCCGGCGCCCAGCTCGCATCCGACCTGGCGTACGACACCGACCTGACCTGGGTGACCCAGCGGCCGCCGCACTTCCTCGCGCGGCCGTCGACGAGGGACGCGCGGACGCGGGCGGCGTCGCCTCGCTCGGGGACATCGTCGCCGTACCGCCCGTACGCGAGGCCCGAGACCGCGGCCTGCTCGAGGCAAACCCGATGTTCTCGCGTCTCGTCCCCGGCGGCGTCGAATGGGCCGACGGCACCCGCGCCGAGGCCGACACGATCATCTGGTGCACGGGCTTCCGCCCCGCCCTACCCCACCTCGCCCCGCTCCAACTCCGGGGGCGCCGCGGCCACATCGCCACCGAGGGCACACCCGCGCGGTGCGCGAACCACGCCTGCACCTGCTCGGCTACGGCGACTGGACCGGGCCCGCCTCCGCCGCCCTCATCGGCGTCGGCCGCACCGCCCGCGAGGCAGCCCGTGCGATCAGCACGCTTGTTTCGAACGGGATGCGGTAGCCGCGGCTCGGAGCCCTCCGTCGTCAATGCCCCTCGTCGGCCAGGGTGAGCTGCCGGCGGTGGAAGTCGAAGTGCTGGGTGGGATAGCGGTAGAGGTCGGCGATGGTCATGACCTCTTGGAAGAAGGGATCCCAGCGCGTGGGGTAGTGCATGGCGAGTGCGAGGTCGGCCTCCTGCTCGGTGTCGAGGCGGCGGTGCAGGGAGTTGATCACGCGGTCGAACACGATCCCCGTGCGGCGGCGCCCGAAGACCTTCGCCCCGCCGAGCGGACCCAGGTAGTTGACGACGTCGAAGGGTCTGGCCCCAGCGTTGAGGAGGCCGGCGAAGGCCCGGCTGAAGCCACGCGGCAGCCGCCCGAAGATCCGCAGCAGGAACAGCAGCGGCCGGATCAGGATGTAGCCGAACAGCATGTGGAACAGCAGCTGTCCGTTGGTCCACCGGGTGCCATTGCTGGGCTGGCGCAGGTCGTCCCCGGTGGCGTTGTCGAGGAGCCGGTGGAACGTTGTCCGGGTCCGCTCCAGCTCGTCGTGGATCGCCTGACGATCCAGCAAATCGTTGCTCATCGGACTCACCCGCTCCCCGGGTCGGTCCAGTCGGCTCAGCCCAGGCTGCCGAGCATCTGCCCCATGGCGGCGACCACCGACGGCTCCACCTTGTAGTACACCCAGGTGCCGCGCCGCTCGGAGGTGAGGAGCCCGGCCTCCTTCAGCTTCTTCAGGTGGTGGGAGACGGTCGGCTGGGAGACACCGACGTCGGAGATGTCGCACACGCACGCCTCGCCGCCCTCGTGTGAGGCGACCAGCGAGAACAGCCGCAGCCGGACCGGGTCGCCGAGCGCCTTGAACATCCGGGCGGTCTTCTCCGCCTCCTCGGCGGTCAGCGGACGCTCGGTGAGCGGCGGGCAGCACGGCGCCACACCCTCGGGGACCGAGGGCTCCAGCAGCGGCAGCACCTTCGTATTCGACATGCGTCTATGTTGACATACGTCGAACCAGGGTGGGGAGGGGTGGTTTCCTTCGGGCGGGAGGGCTGCGTGGGCATGCGACCGGCAGGCCATTAATTCGATGGATGTCTATGTTGACGCTTGTCGATTCAGGTGCCATGCTGGCCGGGTAAGACATCGACAAACGTCGAAACAAAGGGGAACTCCGTGACTGCGTCCGCCAACACCGTGCTCACCGCCGACCACCCGCCCGTCGTGGTCATCGGAGCCGGCCCCATCGGTCTGGCCGCAGCCGCCCACCTCGTCGAGCGCGGCATCGAACCCCTGGTCCTGGAGGCCGGCCCGGCGGCAGGCAGCGCCGTACGCGACTGGTCCCACGTCCGCCTCTTCTCGCCCTGGGGCGAGATCACCGACCCGGCCGCCGAGAAGCTCCTCGCCCCGACCGGCTGGGTCCGCCCCGACGCCTCCGCCTACCCGACCGGCGGCGACTGGGCCGAGAAGTACCTCCAGCCGCTCGCCGACGTCCTGGGCGACAAGGTCCGCTACGGTACGACGGTCACCGGTGTCGCCCGCGCCGGACGGGACCGCATCGTCGACGCCGGCCGCGACGAGCAGCCCTTCACCGTGCACGTCCGGTCCGCCGACGGCCACGAGGAGCGGATCACCGCCCACGCCGTCATCGACGCCTCCGGCACCTGGTCCGTCCCGAGCCCGATGGGCGCCGACGGCCTGCCCGCCCTCGGCGAGAAGTCGGCCACCGCCCGCATCTCCTACCGCCTCCCGGACCTCAAGGACCCTGCCGTACGCGCCCGTTACGCAGGCAAGCGCACCGCCGTCATCGGCTCCGGTGCCTCCGCCTTCACCGCCCTGGCCCTCCTCGCCGACCTCGCGAAGGAGGAGGACGGCACGCACGCGGTGTGGATCCTGCGGCGCGGCATCGGTGCGCACACCTACGGCGGCGGCGAGGCAGACCAGCTCCCCGCCCGCGGGGCCCTGGGCCTGCGCGCCAAGGAAGCAGTCGAGGCCGGCCACGCCAGCGCGGTCACCGGCTTCCGTACACAGGCCGTGGAGGAGGACGGCGACCAACTGGTCCTCATCGCGGAAGACGGCCGCCGCCTCGAACCGGTCGACGAGGTCATCGTCCTGACCGGCCTGCGCCCCGACCTGTCCTTCCTCTCCGAGGTCCGACTCGGCCTCGACGAGCGCCTCCAGGCCCCGACCGCGCTCGCCCCGCTGATCGACCCGAACATCCACTCCTGCGGCACCGTCTACCCGCACGGCGTGAACGAGCTCTCCCACCCCGAACAGGGCGTCTACCTCGTCGGCATGAAGTCCTACGGCCGCGCCCCCACCTTCCTCGCCATGACCGGCTACGAGCAGGTCCGCTCCATCACCGCCGCCCTCGCCGGAGACCAGGAGGCCGCCGAGCGCGTCGAACTCACCCTTCCGGAGACGGGAGTCTGCGGCGGCGCGGGTCTCTTCGACGAGCCGGAGAACGCAGAACAGTCCGGCGCCGGATGCTGCGCCGCTCCCACCACCCTCCAGATCGGCATCGGGGCCCCGGCCGCCACCTCCGGCGGCTGCTGAACACCCCACCCACACAACGAGGTTCGCCATGACATCCCGAGTACAGCTCGCCCTCCGCGTCCCCGACCTCGCCGAGTCGGTCGCCTTCTACAGCAAGCTGTTCAACACCGAGCCCGCCAAACTCCGCGACGGCTACGCCAACTTCGCCATCACCGAGCCCCCGCTCAAGCTCGTCCTCATCGAAGGCACCGCAGGTGAGGCGACCCGCATGGACCACCTCGGCGTCGAGGTCGAGACGACCGAGGCGGTGCACGCCGCCACCGCCCGCCTGGGCGAGGCGGGTCTGAACACCGACGTGGAGAACGACACCACCTGCTGCTATGCCCTCCAGGACAAGGTCTGGGTCCACGGCCCCGGCCAGGAACCCTGGGAGGTGTACGTCGTCAAGGCCGACGCCGACTCCCTCGCCAAGCAGCAGGGAAGCACCTGCTGCACCGGCACGGCCGAGACCGAGACCGAGACCGGCGTGAAGGAACCGGTCACCGCGGGCGGCTGCTGCTGACCCGCAATGACGTGTGGCAGACCGGGGAAGAAGCCGAAGAAGGCGAAGAAGGCGAGCGCGGCGACGAGGCCCAGGAGAAACGCGGCGGTCCGGGCCCGGCGACGCCGCGTCTGGCGAGAGTTGTTCCGCATCGGGTCGATCTTGCACTCGCTGTGCGTCCTGCCGCGCGCTGTGCGGTAGGACCGGTTGTGGGTGTCGCCATAGGTGAAGGCACGGCGCAGCTCGTTCCCCTTGGCTCCGGTGGGACTTCTACTGAAGTCCCTCGACCTGATCCTTGGCCCACCACAGGAACGCGGCGGCGTGCTGCTGGTTGGCGAAGCCCTCGCCGACCAGGTCATTCAGGAGGTCGTTGCTCCAGAGGATGAGCCGGCCGGGGGTCCAGGTCACCGACTCGGGTGCCGGCAGGTCCAGTCCGTAGACCATCCGCGCGATCTCGCGCTTGCCGCCCGCCTGCGTCGTGTACTTGAGGATCGTCAGGAACCGGTCGGGGTGCATCACGCAGAGAACCCTCGTGAGGAGGGCCTCCTTGAAACCGGTCATGGCGAACGGCCTGGTGCCGGAAAGCAGGTGCTGGAGCCGGTCTTCGAGCGGCACGTCGTCAGGGCCGTACAGGAGGTACTCGATCGTCTGGCGGGTCGCCTCCCCGGCCGCGGCATCGCCCATGTCGTTCCACGCGGAGTTGAAGGTGGCCTGATTGCCGGGGCGGGCTCCGACCTCGGAGTTGGCGAAGTCCTTGAGGACTCTGGGGTCGCACGTCCGCAGCCCGTCGGGGGAGAAGATCCGCTGGTACTTCGACCAGTAGGCCGCCACGTCGGGGGCGAAGTCCGGCTTGACGGCGAGGTACCGCTCCTTCAGCCGGGCCACGCGCTCCAACTGCTCGGGATCGACGTCCTCGGGTTTGGGGAAACGGGCCTTGAGGTCGTCGAAGACGGTGAGCGGGTTCCTCCGGGGGACGGTGGGCTCCTTGTGCTCCCATCCATAGCCGCACCGGTGCTTTACGAACCGACGCCCGCCGTCGAGCGTGCGAACCACCTCGATGTCCTCGTCGTCGCTGCACAGCGGACACATGACCAACGCCATGGGTACCCCCGTTCCACAGTGCTCGAGCCCACCGCGAGCCGATGCACTTGTCCACCCAAGGGCCGCATTCTTGCATTCGGCAAAGGCGGGCGGGATGTGGGGCCATCCAGCGAGACTGGGGTCGGGGACCTCCTGTCCGTCGGATCAGCCTGTGCCATTGACCTGCTGGCCGCGTGCGCCGAGACCGGGCGGACCGGTGCGTACGCGGCACCGTTGCGCATGCTTGCCTTCGAGGTCTACGAACGGCTGCGCGCCAGGCTTGGCGCGGAGCGGGTCGGTGCGATTTCCTGGTCGTCGACGAAGCGCATTGGCTCGCCGACGAAGACCGCGGCCACGCCTGGACCCGCCTTCTCCTCTCCGGAGCCCACACCGACGTGCACGTCTGTGCCGCACCGGAAGCCGAAGATCTGCTGCGCGAGCTCTTCGTCCCCGGCACGGACATCACCGTGGTCCGCCACGCCCGGCACGGCGCACTGAGCCGGACGGAGGAGTTCCGGGCTGCGAGCCTCCCGTCGGCAAGCGTGGTGGTGGCCTTCTCCCGCAAAGCCGTTCTCGCTCTGCACCGTGAGCTGCTCGAGGCGGGCCGGTCAGCGACGGCCCTCTGCGTGCGGTGGCGTTCGCGGAAACGGGCAAGTACGACGGCAGTTCCCGCCGGGATCTGCAGGTCTGGGAGGCCGCCCAGATCGCCGGGCGGGCAGGGCGGCGGGGTCATGATGCGACGACGGGCACCTGGGCGGTGAGCGGGGGAGGCATCGATGGGTGCCTCCCCCGGCACTCGTGCCGTCAGTCGAGTGTTGTCTCCGGGATCTGTACGTTGATCAGGTCCCCGGTGTGCGGGTCGACGGTCAGGCCCCGGCCGGGTTTGCGGCCGCGTAGGTGGGCGTGGGCCAGGCGGGCGCCGATGAAGTCGCCCTCCAGGATGCTCTGCGGGCCGAGGAGGACGCCCTTGCGGTGCCGCTTGAGGGCGCCGAGCCAGCCCATCGCGCCCGTCATCGTCTCGGCGGTGGCCCCGATGACGATGCCCATGCCGCGGTCCTTGCCGGACTGGGAGAGGGAACGCAGTTGCTGGTCGATGTCCGGCAGGACGAACAGGTCGGCGTCGTCCACGACTACCACCTTGGGTCCGCTGCCGGTCTCCAGGGCTTCGGCGAACTCCTCCTCCGTGGGTTCCGTCGCGGTGATCAGCCGTACGCCGGGGTGGTTTTCGAGGGTGCGCAGGTGTGACTCGCGGGGGGCGAGGATCACCAGTCGGGTGCCGGAGGCGAGCAGCGAGACCGCGAGCGAGGCCAGGGTGGTGCTGCGGCCGGAGCCGGGTGGGCCGACGACCGAGAACGCCGGTGTGAGGTCCGCGAAGTCGACGCCCACGGGAGCCACTTCGTCGCCACCGAGGCCCAGCAGGCCCCACATGGGGCGGCGCGATTCCTCCGGCACCTTTTCGTACGCGTCGGTGAAGGTCACCTTCACCGGCAGGGTGCCGATGCCGGCGGGCTTGCGGGCCACGGGGAGTCCGGCGTCGCGGTGGGTCGCCTCGGCGCCGATCGCGCGTAGTGCCTCGGCCTGTTCCTGGCCGGTGGCGCCCGGTGCGAGAAGCGCCACCTGGATCTCGGTGCCGCCGTCGGAGGTCCAGCCCCGGCCGGGCTGGATGATGTCGGGGATGTCGCGGGAGCGTTTACCGACGGCGTGGTAGTCGGTGCGGTCGTTCAGGCGCAGCAGCAGCTTGTTGTCGTTGAGGGCGGTGGCCCGGCCGGTCAGCAGGGCGCGTTCGGAGGTGGCGACCAGGTGGATGCCGGCCGCGGCGCCTTCTCTCAGGAGGCGGTTGACCTGTTCGACCAGTCGGCCGCCGTTGTGGTCGGCGACGGCCTCGATCATCGCGTCCCAGCCGTCGATGAACAGCATGGTGTGGGCCGGTCGGGCTCCGGCGGCGACGAGTTCGCGCAGTTCGGTGAGGTTGCCGGCGTGGTGCTGGGTGAGGAGTCCCTGACGGCGCTCCAACTCCGCGTCCAGCCGGGCGAAGAGGCGTTCCAGGCGTTCGATGTCGCCCCGGGGCACGATGGCACCGGTGTTCGGGAGGACGCCCAGCGCGGTGAGCGCGCCGCCGGCGAAGTCGATGCCGTAGAGGTGGACATCGGCGCTGGTGTGGGCCCGGGCCAGGGCTCCGGCCATGGTGCGCAGGACCTGGGAGCGGCCGGAACGCGGGATGCCGATGACGTACAGGTGTCCGAACTCGGCGAAGTCCAGGCGGACGGGCAGTTGGGCCTGGGCCTCGGGGATGTCCGACAGGGCCCAGGAGACGGGGGCCAGCCGGGCGCCGCCGGGTTCTGCGCCGCCGGGTTCTGCGCCGCCTGGTTCGTCGGGCTGGGGCAGGTCGTCGATGAGGACGTCCTGGCCGAGCGCGGGCAGCCAGGGGCTGGGCTGCGGTACGCAGTCGACGAGCCGCGCGGCTTCGGAGAGGGCGGCCACCAGGGCGTTGAGGTCGGTGGGGGTCTCTTCGGCGGCCAGGTCGTCGGCCGTGTCCGTGTTCTGGTCGCCGTCCGGGGTGCCGGGGCGGGCGACGGCGCGGCCGAGGCGCTGCCAGTGGAGTGCGGTTCCCCAGATCCGGGCTTCCTCGGCCGCCCGCCGCTCCTGGCGTGCCTTGGCCCTGGCGGACGGCTTGGCGGCGGGCAGGGGGGTGCCAGCGTAGGCGGTCTGGAAGGGTACGACGGTGCCGTGGCCGAGGCGGGCGAGGGCACGGCCGGGGGTGGCCGGGGAGATGCTGACGGCGTCCTTGGTGTCGATGACGTCCATGCTCTCCGAGGAGTCGGTGACCCGGAGCGCGATGCGCAGGTTGGTGTTGGCGCGGATGTCGGAGCTGACGACGCCCGCGGGGCGCTGGGTGGCGAGGATGAGATGGATGCCGAGGGAGCGGCCTCGTTGGGCGATGCTGACGAGGCCGGGGATGAAGTCGGGGATCTCCCGGTAGAGGGTGGCGAACTCGTCGATGACGATCACCAGCCGGGGTACGGGCCCCAGTTCGGGGTCGCGGCGGCGCATGCCCTGGTATTCGGGCAGGTCCTTGGCGCCGGCCTCGGCCAGGATGTGCTCGCGGCGGGTGAGTTCGGCGGACAGCGAGGTGAGCGCGCGCTGGACGAGATGGCTGTCGAGGTCGGTGACCATGCCGAGGGTGTGGGGCAGGCCGACGCAGTCCTTGAAGGCGCTGCCGCCCTTGTAGTCGACGAGGACAAAGGTGAGTTCGTCGGGTCGGTTCATCGCGGCGAGGGAGGCCACGAAGGTCTGCAGCAGCTCGGACTTGCCGGAGCCGGTGGTACCGGCGACGAGTCCGTGCGGGCCGTCCTTGACCAGGTCGAAGGCGACCGGGCCGTCGTAGCCGGCGCCCAGCAGCACGCTGGTGGTCGCCGCCCGCTGTCCCCACCGGGCGGCGACCAGCTCCGCGCTCGGCCGCGGCAGGCCGAGCAGTTCCAGCAACCCCACCTTGGCGGGCAGTCCTTCGGAGGCGTCCGGGGTGACGTCGCGGATCGGGGCGATGCCCCGGGCGGCCCGCTCGCACCAGTCGGGCTCGACCAGGTCGGGGCGGATGCCGGGGATGTCGGGCTGTCCGGTGCGGCGCAGAGTCAGCCGGTGGTTCTCGTGGCGGACGACGGCGGTGCACTCCTCCGGCAGCAGCCGCTCCTCCTGGTCCAGGCAGAGCGGGAAGATCCGGACGCCGGGGCCCTCCTTGAGGATCGACACCACACCGGGTACGTCACGCAGCCGCCGGGCGCCGTCCATCACGACCAGGACGTCGGGTTCGCTGAGCAGCGCCTTGCTCATGGTGGACTCGGCCGCCCGCTGACGTGTACGGAGGGTGGAGACCAACTCGGCGACGCGGTTGGCGACCGTCTCCGGGTCGTTGCCGATGAGGGTGACGGCGCCGCCCCGCGTACCGGGGAGGCCGTCGCGGGAGTGGGGCAGCCAGCGGGCCCAGTGCCAGGAGTCCTGGGAGCCCTTGTCGGTGAGGACGACGATCCGCAGATCGCGCGGCGTGTGCAGGATCGCCGCCTGGGCCGTCATCCAGCGGGCCAGCGCCTGGACGGGGCCGGGCGCTCCGGCCAGCCCGACCACGCCGCTGTCGACCAGGTCGACGCTGACCGGGGCGTCCGGGATCGTCCAGTGGACGGCGGTGTGGTTGTCCTCGCGGGCCGTGTCGTCGATGCCGAGGAGGGACGGCTGCGGGGCGGTGCCGATGCGCAGGGCCAGGTGGTCCGGGTCGCCGCGGCGGCGCTCCCACAGCCTGCGACCGGGCCCGACCGCCCAGAGTCCGGCGACCGCCGGGTCCGGTGCGCTCTCGGTGCGCAGCCGTCGCTCGGTGGCGACCTTCTCGCGGACGTCCTCCTCCAGCGAGGCGCGGCGCTGCCGGTAGACGCGGGACCGCTCCTCGTAGTCCTTGCGGGCCTGGCGTCGTCCGCTGACGTAGTTCGCCGCCATCAGCACCGGCGAGAGGAACATGAAGACGAGATAGAAGTACGAGTTCCAGAACAGCATCATGGCCACGCCGAACACCATCGGGGCGAGCGAGACCATCAGCGGGATCGGTCTGCGGGCCGGGGGGTCGGGCGGGCCGGGCAGCCGGAACCGCTCGGGTGCCAGGTGCGGCAGGATGCGCGGGGGCCGGTTGTAGTCGAGGCCGCCACCGCCCTCGGACGGCACCACCGCCGCGTCCCTGGGGGTCGGTTCGGCCAGCCGCAGCAGATACTCGCCGACGGACAGCTCCGCGCCGACGGCCCACAGGTGCCAGCCGTCGGGGAGTTCGGCGCTGTCGGTCTCCTCCGGCGCCCCGTCCGCCTCGTCCGCCTCGTCCTGCTCGGCGAGGGGCAGCAGCGGGGTGTCGGGGCGGCCCCGGTGCTCCGGCGGTTCCGGTACGGACAGCCGGGCCGGTCCGCCCTCGCACAGCTCCACGATGGCCGAGCCGTCGGGGCGTACGGTCACCCGGATGCCGTCGCTCGGCAGGTCCCGGCCTTCGAGGGGGACGGCGGCGTCCTCCAGGGGGCCGATGCCGTGGGTGCCGAGGCCGAGGGGGTACACGCGTCCGGCGTCCGGGCCGCCCACCACCTGGAGTTCGACCACGGGGGCGTGGTCCGGCCGGTGCGGCTGCGGCATGGCGTCGCGCTCGGGGCCGTACGCGGTGACGGTCGGGGTCCGCGGGGTCCCCAGGGCGACGACGCTGCCGTCCATGAGCCGGGTGTCGGCCAGCGCGGTGCCCGGGGCGAGGGGCTCGTCGCCCAGGTAGCAGGCCGGTGCGGGTGCCGGTGCCGGGCTTGGGGCGTCCCCGGTGCGCAGGTGGGCCAGATGTGCGGCGACGTCCTCGACGGGGGTGCTGCCGGACGCGGTGAGCAGGACGTCCTGGCTGCCGTGGGTATCGCCGTCGGCGACGGTGGTGATGAGGAGTTTCACGTCTCGCCTTGCGGAGGTTCGGGGTGGGCTGTGGGGGACATCTGTGGCGTCGTCGTGGCTGGTCGCGCCCACGCGGCGGAGCCGCATAGTGTTCCGCCCCGCGCCCCTTTGGGGCGCGGCTGAACCGCAGCGGACTTCGCCCGACTTTCTTAGTCCACGCTCGTTCCGGACGAAGCCGCCGTGGTGCGTTCGCGGGCTGTGTCCGGTTCGGCGAGGAGGTCGGCGCCGGTGGTGGTGCGGACGGGGGCCGTGGCCTGGGGGATGGGTTCCGTCGGCGCTTCCTGGAGGGGGTCGACCCGCGGCGCGGTGGTGGCCCGGCGTGGGGCCGACTCCCGGCGCAGCCGGCGGTGGTCGGCGCGGACCGCGGCGACGACGGCCCGGCCGAGCGGGCCCGAGTCGGCGTCCAGTTCCAGTTCGGGCGCGATCACCCGGCCCCGGCCGTCGACCCGGAGGGCCCAGGTGTGCCCTGCCGCCCGGCCGTCGATCAGGCAGACAACGGCACCGGAGGCGGAGAGGGCGCCGAGTCTGCGGGCCTGCTCCGCGGTGGGGGAGGTGCAGACGAGCACGGTGGTGGCGGTGCGGCCGGACTCGCCGATCTCGTCGGGCCCGGGGTTCTCGTCGGGCTCGGCGGCGGCCGTCTCCAGTTCCCTCAGCAGCACGTCGAGCCGCTGCCCCCGGTGCTGTGGATGGACCCCGTCGGCGACGATGACGGAGGCTCCGCTGCCGGGCCGGTCCAGTTGGGCGGCGAGTGCCAGGAACAGCCGGGTCCGGGCGGCGGTGTCCCCCTCGACGGTGATCAGCCGGGGTCCGGCCGCCAGATCGAGGTGGACACAGGCGTCGTCCGCCATGCCGACGGCGACCGGCAGCGGCCTCAGGTGCGCACCGGCGCGGGTGCGGCCGGGCGGCAGCGCGTCCTCGTCGTCCAGGGACAGCTCCCAGCGCTGCGGGCCGGGCTCCGCCGGGGCCTCCCAGGGCTCGGGCGGACGGGGAAGCCGGCGGGCGGCGATCTGTACGGACGCCCAGCCGGGTTCGAGGCGTACGGCGTGCGGTACGGCACCGGGGGTGTCGGCGAGGGCCGCGGCCGCCGCGTCGAGCAGCCGGCGTACGAGGAGGCCGCCACGGGGGTCGGAGAGCTGCCGGGCCAGGGCGCGTACGCCTCGGCGGTGGCGGCGGTAGGCACGCAGGGGTTCGCCGAAGGCCCGCCGGGTCAGGGTGAGTTCACGGCCGACGCGCCGCCGGAACCGGCGCCAGCCACCCCGCTTGCGGATCAGGTGCCGCAGCAGAATGACCAGCAGGATCAGGACGACGACGGCCACGATGACGACGGTGAGCACCGAGTCGTCGGGCTTGCCGATCGCGATGAAAAGGTCGGTGTCGGTCACCGCGGGCCCTCTCATGCCGCCGCCCGGACGTGTTCGGGGTGCCGGCGGCGCAGCTCACGTATCGCGTGGTGAGTGCGGGACTTGACGGTGCCCGGTGGGATGCCCAGGGCGTCGGCGGCGTCGGTTCCGGTGCAGCCGAGGACGTAGATGTAGAAGAGGACCTCGCGATGGGGGTGCGAGAGTCGGGAGAGGGCGTGGACCATGAAACGGCGCTGGACGGCCTGGCTCATCGGGTCCACGGGTTCGAGGTGCTTGTCCAGGGTGTGTTCGTGCTGGATCTCGGTGTGCACCCGTTCGCGCCGGGACCAGTCGACCACCAGGTTGTGCGCCACCCTCATCAGCCAGGTCCGGGACGGTGACCAGCCGGGGGGCTGGTTCGCGGTGCTCAACCAGGCGCGTACCAGGGTCTCCTGGACGAAGTCCTCGGCCCGCTGGCAGTCGCCCCGGATGAGGCTGGACACATAGCGCAGCAGGGGGCCGTGGTGCTCCTCGTAGAGCCTGCGGATGGAATGGTCCCCGGAGGGCGAGTCGTCGCCGGTGTCGGGAGCGCTCCCGTCGGCGGCGGAACTGGGCGTGGGCGTTCTCATAGGTTCCCCCAGGGCCGGCATAGGTCTTCTGAGCCGGTCCGGTCGTGCGCCGCGGCGGCGGCGTTGGCTGGGCAGGGCTGAGCACGGGTACCCGGGGTGACCTCACGACTCATGGGTGGAACGTGAGGTTCCGCACTGTGAGTCTATGAGTGGTTCTGTAGGTTTCAAGAGTTTCTGAGGGGAACCTGAGGTTACCGACGAGGATGTTGCACGAGAACGCGCACGGGGCGCCGGTCCTGGGGGAGGGACCGGCGCCCCTGGGGAAGGGGTGCCGACCAGAGGGGGAAGGGTCGGCACCCCTGCTCGGGTGCACCCTGATCAGGTGGGGATGCCGCCGGCGATCTGCGAGTCGAGGTTGTTGACGGCGTTGCAGATGTCACGGAACTGCTTGGAGAACTGGGTGATGTTGTTCACCGCTTCCGTCAGCGACTTGTTGAAGTTCGCGTAGGACGTCTGCATCTTCGGGCTGGTCGCGGTCAGCAGCAGGCCGCCCTGGAGGAGGTTCTCGACCTCGGCCTGGAGTGAGCTCAGCTGCGGAACCAGCGTGTCGCTGACGGCCGAGTCGAGCTTCTTGGCGGTGCTTTCGATTTCCTCGTCGTCGATGACGTTCTTGGGCATGGTGCACCTCGTTTTCTGTTGATGGACCCAGCGGCGTGGGAAGAGCGCGCGCCGGGAGCTTGGGGCGGGCGCGCGGGGCGCCCCGTGGGGGTCAGCGCCAGAACTCGCCCAGGGTTCCGAGGGGCGGTTCGTCGCTGGTGCGTTCGTGCTGGGTGACGGAATCCCTCAGGTACCAGCCGCCGTTCTCGTCGCGCTGCCAGACCTCCTGGATCTCGTTGTTGGCGTCGGCGACGAAGCGTTGTCCCGTGTTCTCGTTGGTGACGACCTTGGTGAGGGAGCCGTCGGGGGCCGTGTAATCGGTGCGGGTGACGCCCTCCTGCACGGTGGTGGTCTGCCCCGGGTCGGTGGAGCCGGTGGGCCGGCCCGACGAGTCGACCAGGGGCTTCTCCTGCGTGAGGTACGCGGGCGGGCGGTCCAGCCGCTGCTGGGCGTCCTGCTGACCGGCCTCGGAGTTGAGATACGTCTCCTTGTCCATGGTCAGTTCCCAGTCGCCGTCCGGGCGTTTCGTCCAGATCTGGAGGGTGTCCGTGCCCGTCTCGTCGGTGACGTAGCGCTTCTGCCAGCCGTCCGGTGAGCCCTCGGGGTTCGAGTCCGTGAAGACCTTGGTGACGGTGCCGTCGGAGCTGCGGATCGTCGTCACGGAGTCGCCGTCGCGTTCCAGCGGGTGGTACGTCTCGGAGTACGTCAGGCCCGTGTTCTTGTTGGTGACGGTGGTGGTCGTCTCGACGGGGTCGCCGTTCTTGTCGACCTTGATCTCACCGTTCTCGTCGAGCTGGAACGACACCGTGGTGGTGCTGTTCTCGTCCTCCATCGTGTACCCCTTGGGCACGAAGGCCTCGGGGGGCAGATCGTCCAGCTGGCCGCGCATTCCCCGGAGCTGACCGGGATCCGGGTCCTTGTCGAAGTCCCGGTCGCGGATCTTGTCGAGTTCCTCGCCGAAGCCGTCCTGGAGATCCTGCTGCCGCTGCTGGAAGGGCTTCTCCTCCTCGGTCAGCGCGGTCTGTGCGTCCTCGGTGGCCGACTGGTCGTCCCACAGGTCCTTCTGGCGGGCCTGGAGATCGTTCGACTCCTGGTCCAGAGGGTCCAACTTCGTCTGGAGGTCGGCGCGTTCGGCGTCGAGGCCGTCCTGCTTGCCCTTGACGGCGTCCTCGACCTCCTGCTGGCTGGACTTCTCCAGGGCCCAGAGGTCCTGCTGCTTCTTCTGCAGCTCGTCCTGCCGCTCGGAGAGGGGCTTCTGGTCCTCGCTCAGCGCGTCGCGCTCGCCGTCGAGCTGCTTCTGCCGCTCGTTCAGCGGCTCGAACGCCTTCTGCTGGTCGCGCTGTTCCTGCTCCAGGGCGTCCCAGCGCGCCTGAAGTCCCTTGCCCTCCGACTCCCACAGGGCGTCCCGCTCCCTGTCGAGGGCGTCCTGCTTGCGCTGCCAGGCGTCGAGGTCGGCCTGGGTGACGCCGTCCTTGGCGAGCAGGGTCTCGCGCTCCGTCCGGAGGGCTTCCTGTCGCTCCTGGAGGGCGTCCTGTTTGGCGTCGTAGGCCTTCTGTTCCTGCTCAAGAGCGGTGGCCTTCTTCTCGATCGCCGCGTCCTGCTCCGCGCGCAGGGCCTTCTCGTCCTCCCAGAGCTGCTGCTGCCTGGCCTGGAGTTCCTCCTGCCGCTTCTGCAGCGGCTCCTGTTCCTTGCGGAGGTCCTCGTACTCCTTCTGTAGTTCGTCCCGCTTCGCCTGGAGTTCCTGATCGCGCTGCTTGAGGAGTTCCTTCTCCTCCTGCCACAGCTGCTGCTGCCTGGCCTGGAGTTCGTCCTGCTGTTTCACCAGGGGTTCCCGCTTCTTGGCGAGCTCCTCCTGCTCCTTGTTGAGCTCCTGCTGTCGCTTCTCCTGGGCCGCGGTCTGCTCGTCGAGCTTGTTCCGCTTCTCGATCAGCGCGTCCTGGTCCTTCTTCATGCGGTCCCGCTGGGTGTTGTAGCGGGCCTCCGCGTTCCTGGCCATGGCCTCGCGGCGCTTGCCGTCCAGGGTCTGCTTGCGTATCTCGTTCTGCCGGGTGGCCTCGTCGCGGACCTGGGAGGCGACCTGCCCGGCCGCGCCGGCGGCATGGGAGGCGTCCTGGTCGTAGAACGCCTTGCCCGCCTTGTCGAGGAGGTTGCCGAGGTCGGTCATGACCTGCCAGCCCTCCTGGAACGACTTCTTCCAGGCGCCGTAGAAGTCCTCCAGCGCCTCGGCCGTCTCCCTGCGGGGGCCGATGTCGCCGGGGGCGAACGTCTTGTCCGTCTGGGAGGTGACGTCCAGTTCGTCGCGGAGGTGCCACAGATGGCGCGCGAGGACGGTCATCAGGTCGTAGTCGTAGGAGACGCGCACCATGTCCGCCGTCCTTTCCTCGAAGCGGTCGCTGTCCGGCACCGGCTCCGGCACGGGCGTCGTCGCCGACCGTGGGTGCCGAGCCGCCCTGTAGACGACGAGGCGGGGCGGGATGGTTCAAAAAACTTTTGCCGGCACCGCGCTGACCGGCGAAAACTGTGGCGTGCGCCACTTTCTTGAACTCTCAAGCCGCTCCGGTACGTCTGCTTTCGACACCCCAAGTCCCGGACCGCGTGGAGGATTCGTTGGCCACCTCCGACGAATGGAGCAGAGTCGGATTCACCGGCAATCCGGTGTCGGGGAATCCGGGCGTCGTCGAGAACATCACCAAGGAACTGCGCGACCTCGCCGATCTGGCCGGACGGGTCAGCGGCGGTCTCGACACCCTGCTGACCAAGGCCGAGGACGGCGGCTTCGAGGGACGCACGGCGGACGCGCTGCGGACGTACGTGAAGGACGAGCTGAAGACGTTCATGGCGAACATCAACCGCTCGTTCGACATGGCCGCGGGCGCCACCGCCCGCTACGCCCGTGCCCTCGGCGACTCCCAGGACCGCGCCGAGAACGCCGCGGACACCGTCGCCGCGCTGGAGCGGGTCGGCGGTGAGCCGCTGCCCGAGAACGATCCGGAGATGACGCGCGCCCGCAACGAGGTGGACGCGGAGATGGACGCCGTCCAGGCCGAGGCGAAGATCCTGGAGGACGCCCTGCACGAGGCGTCCCGGCTGGTGTCGAGGCCCGTGAAGAAGCCGAAGAAGAGCTTCTGGAAGCGGTTCGTGTCAACGTTCTTCAAGGTCCTGGAGATCGTCGCCCTGGTCATCACCCTCGTCGCGGCCGTCATCGGCGGCCCGCTGGGCCTGGTCGCCTTCGGGCTCGGCGCGGTCCTCTTCGCCAAGGCCCTCGTCGACTACGCCATGGGCAACGGCAACGCCCTCAGCCTGGGCCTCGCCTTCCTGGGCATCCTGTTCCCGTCGACGAAGGGCCTCACCACCATCGGTGGCCTGGCCCGCATGGCCTCATCGGGCACGAAGGCCCTCAGCGGCGCCCTCTCCGCGAGCGGGCGGCTGCTGTTCCGGGGCGGCAGGATGCTGATGTCGTCCCCCGGCCGGCTGCTGTCCCTGGCCGGGCAGGGACTGGTCAGGTTCGGCGGAGGGCTGGCCGGCCGGGCCGGCGGTGGCTTCATGGCGCTGCCCCGGGTGCTGTCGAAGGCGCCCGCGATGGTGGGATCGACCCTGAGGTTCATGGGCCGCTTCGCCCGCAGTTCGTTCCGGCAGGGCTGGTCCGCGCTGAGCCGCGACTTCTACCAGTCCACCGCGTTCATCACCGGCAACACGGCCACGAAGATAGGCGTCTTCACGATCATGAGCCTGGGCCGGCTCACCACCTCGGCGCTGCTGCCGATGCGGTACTCGGAGATCGCACAGTTCGGTTACCGGGGCGCGGCCCGTATGGGGTTCATCAGCCGGGGGACGAGCTTCACCTCGAAGGGCTCCGGCGTCCTCACCAGGACGGGCTCCCTGGCCGGGGACCTCATGGACGTGCCGGGAAGGAACCTCGACCGGGGCGGCACACTGCGCCCGTTCGACGGCACCGGCGCCGACAAGCTCGCCGTCCCCGGCACCCCGGAGTTCAGCGACACCCTCGACGAGCTGGCGGACGTCTCGCTGACACCGACGACCACGACCCGCGCACCGGACTTCAGCCGGCTGTCCAGCAGGAGTCCCGTACGCATGCCGGGCCGCCTCGACGACATGGGCGGACGGCTCAGCACCCTGGACAACCTCGACGCCGTGGGCCTGCCGGTCGGCACGGTCCCCGGCGGACAGCGCCTCGGCCTCCTCACCCCCGTGAACGAACGCCTCCGCCTCCTCGACCCCATGAACGGCCGGGTCGGCGACGACCTCTTGCCGCCGCCCACCGCGCTCGACGAGCTGCGCGACCTCGACACCCTGACCGGCATGGAGCGCACCTCGACCGGTCTGCTCCGGCCCCTCGACGGCCTCGCCGACCTGAGCCTGGACGGCAGGCTCGGCGGGCTGTCCGAGACCCAGGTGCGGCAGGTCATGGACGGTGAGATCGACCTGGTGAGGATCACCCCGGACGGGGTGGTCATGCGCATCGGCAAGACCGATCCGGTCGATGTCCGGGTGCAGTTGAAGGACGGGGTGAGGATCGAGGCCCTCGGCCCGGCCGACCCCAAGGTCCCGACCCTGAACAGGGCGAACGGCACGGACGGCCTGGACGGCCCGGGCATCGAGCCGGCCGACCTCACCCGGCTGCTCCCCGACACCGGCGACGGCTCCCGCACCGCACGCGAACTGCTCGGCCTGGGCCCGGTCCGCACGGACGTCGCCACCCCGCCGGCCGCCAAGCCCCTCACCGCGCTGACCCTGCGGGACATCGTCACCGGCGGCGCCACCGGCAAGCTCGGCACACAGCGCTTCCAGACGTGGCTGCGCACCCAGTCCGCCCAGTTCCAGCTGGACACCGCCGGGCGCAAGCTCGGCGAGCTCGACCGGCTGACCGACGTACCGCCGCTGAGCCGCGCCCAGGCCGAGCTGGATCTGAGCGCCGCCGAGATCGACCTCAACCAGGCCCGGATCGCGTTCGCCCGGCTGGGGATGAACCTGGACACGGTCCGCCGGGACGTCACCGTGATGATGACCCGCGTGGACAGCCCGGCGGCCGGCCTGCCCACCGGCGAACTGCGGCTGCTGGACGACCAGTTGCGGCTGCACCAGCTGGACCTGGGCGGGACCAGGGGCTTCGACGACATGGGCAGTCAGGTCGACGATCTCGGCCATCTCTCCGACGACTTCCGCTTCGACCGCTTCGACGCGCCCGTGCCGCGGACCGACACCGTGGTGGTGGACCCGGCCGACTTCGCCGGGGTGACCGGCTTCCGGACGGAGTGGCAGCGGACCCCGCTTCAGAACGGCGGGTTCACTTTCACCGACCAGGCCGGGGACATCCGGCTGGTGTTCGACGCCGGTGAGGTCCGGCAGTTCACCGACATCCGCATTCCGGGCGGCGACTCCTTCGTACGTTTCGACGCCGACCCCGGGCCGGGATCGCTGCCCCGGGTCGTCGGCCAGGACGGGGTGGCGTTGCCCGGCGGTGCGACCATCGAGCCGGTCAGGGGCGCGCTGGGCGTGGTCACCGGTGCGCGGGTGCAGTCACTCGACGGCGCCTGGATGGCCCGGTTCGAGCTGGACGGTACGCGGCTCTCCGAGCAGCTGACCCTGTCCGGCACCCCGACCGGCCGGCTGACCGGGTCCCGGCTGACCACGACGTTCACCCAGCTGCCGGGCGGCACACAGTCGGCGACCTTCCGGCTGGCCGTGCCGGGGCTGGGCGACGGTGCCTTCGATGTCGTACGGCTGGACGGGGATCTCGCGCAGCGGCTGCCGGGCGGCTTCTCGGTGACCGACAGGGCGACCGGGGCGCGGTTCGTGTTCGACCGGGGCGGCCGGTTCGTGGACCTCCCGGCCGACGGGACGCCGTCGGTACGGCTGGACGTCTCCGGGTCGGCGACGCCGGACACGACGGTGAGCCCGCCCTCGACCCTCGGTGACCTTGGTGATCTGGGGCGTATCGGCGCGTCGGGTGACCTCGGCGATGTCGGCCGGCTCGGTGACCTGGGCGATGTCGGCGACCTCAGCCGTCTCGGTGACCTGGGCGACCTCGGCCGCGTCGGTGACCTCGGGGAAGTGGGCTCGCTCAACCGGCTCTCGCTGCCCGATCCGCCCCGTACGGATCTGACGCCGGGGCCCGCCGGTTTCGACACCCGGTTCACGGCGAACGTGGGCGACGGCGCCCCGACTCCCGTCGATCTGTCCCGGTTCGACGGGATGCGGCTGTCCGGCGCCCCCGAGTTGACGAATCTGCGGCTCCAGGTGACGGAGTTCCCGGCGACCGATCTCGCGCCCGCGTCGTTCCGGATCGACGTGGTGGACTTCGGTGCACCCGGCGGTCCGGTGCGGCTGGAGAACGTGAACGTCACCCTCCGCGAGGGCGGCGGGCTGAGCATCACGGGGTCGCAGGGCGGGGCACGCTGGCATTTCGACGCGTTCGGGCGGCTGGAATTTCCGCTGGCCGGCACCGACTTGGCGCTGCGCTTCAGCGACGAGGCCCTGAACCAGCTGCCGAGGGTGGTCGGCCCGGACGGGCTGACCGTCCAGGGCGCGACGATCACGCCGGTCAGGGACGCCGCCGGTGCGCTGAGCGAGCTGACCGTGCGGGTGCCCGTGCCGGACACGGACGGGCTCACCACGGTGTGGCGGTTCGAACCCGGCGGCACACTGCGCGGGCAGGAACTGCCGCTCACCCTGCCCGGCCTCGACGGCCCCGCCGGTCTGGGCGTCAAGGTGACGATCACCCCCGGAACGGGCGGGACCACGACCAGGGTCCTCGAACTGACCGGGCCGTCGAACCTCACCGGTTCCTTCCGGCTGGGCCCGCTGGACGGCGGCCTCGCCGGACGGCTGCCGAACGGCTTCACGGTCACCGACACGGCCACCGGCTCCCGCTTCCACTTCGACGCGGGCGGCCGCCTGGCCACACGGGACATACTCGCCCCGGACGGCTCCGGCTTCCTTCGCTTCACCCAGGACGCCGCACCCGGCACCCCGCCGGTCCGCCTCGACGAACTGGGCGATCTCGGCGACTTCCCCGGCGACCTGGGCGATGTGGCACGGATCTTCGAGCGCACGCTCGACGAGGCGGGCGGCGTCCGCGGTCCCCTCGACGACCTGAACCGCCTCGACGACGTGAGCCGCCTCGACGACCTCAGCCCTCTCACCGGCCCGGACGCACCGCGCACCGACGCGCTCCCAGGGCTGGACCATCTCGGCCCGGCGGAACGAGCACTCGTCGACGACCTCTGGAACAACCTGACCCAGCCGGTATCGGCCGACGATCTGAACCGCCTCCTGGCCACCGACTCGCCGCCGCGCACCGACGCACTCTCGGAACTCGGTGAACTCGGTGAACTCGGCGACCTGTCGGACACCGAACTGGACGCCCTCCGGGCACGCCTCGACAACGTCAGGCAGCTGGACGGTGGGCCCCAGGGCGCGGACGAGCCGTTCCAGGTGCCGCTGTCCGGTGTGGACGACCTGGCGGACTTCGACCTACGGGTGTCACGACTCCCGGCGACCGACGACGCACCGCAGGGCTCGTACCGACTCGAACTGACCGACCGCACCCCCGGCGGGACGGGACCCGTGCGCGCCTCGGACTTCACGGTCGAACTGCTCGACGGCAGCGGCAGGTTCGCCGTCATCGATCCGACCGGCACGACCCGGTTCACGTTCGGGCCGGACGGCACCTTCCTCGGGCGGGAGTCCGTTCTCACGGTCGACGGGCTGCCGGAGGGTCTGCGGCTCAGCGTGACGATCGATCCCATGGCGGACGGAACAGGGCGGGCCACGGTCGATCTGCTGGTCCCCTCCGGCGCCACCGGCTCCGTCCGGTTCACCCCGACGAGCGGCCCGCTCGCCGCACGCCTGCCCAGCGGCTTCACCCTCACCGACACCGTCACCGGCTCCCGCTTCCACTTCGACCACACCGGCCGTCTCGCCTTCCGCGACCTGCCGGACCGGGACGGCTCGGGACTGCTGCGCTTCACCGAGGGCGCGGCCCCCGGCACGCCACCGGTCCGCCTCGACGAACTCGGCGACTTCGGCCGTGACGTGGGCGAACGCTTCCCGCTCGACTCGGTCCCCGAGGACGGAGTCCTGGACGGCGTACTGGACGGCATCGACCTTGCGCGGGTCTTCGACCGTACGCTCGACGAGGCGTCGGGCTTCCGTACCCTGCCCGAGGGCGCGCCGGCCGACCTGTCGGACGTCGGACGGGCCATGGACTTCCTGGAGCCCGACTCCCACGTCGTCCAGTCGCTGGACGTGCCCGGTGTCCATCGGCTCGCCGACGGCGCCACCGAGTCGCTGAACCGGCTCGGTCTGGGCCCGGAGCTCATCGACGACCAGCTGCGGAACCTGACCGGACAGACCCGTCTGGCGCTACGGCAGCAGGCCGTCACCACCCTCGGCCAGTACCTCGACCTGCCTCGGGAGATGCGCCTCGACGATCACCTGCAGTCGGCGCTCCACGGCGGCGGCGGCCGGGTCGTCGGCGACTTCACGGTAAGGCCGACACCCCGCGGCAGCGGCCCCGGCGGCAGCCACTTCACCGTGCACCACAACCCGTCGGACGTGACCCTCGGCTTCGACGCGAACCGCGGGCTCGTCCACCAGGAGGTGTTCCTGCGCGGCGGCCCGGCCGACCTGGACGGACTGAAGCTGGGCGTGACCGGCCGCTCGGCGGACGGCGGCCCGTGGACGCCCACCGCGGTCGACTTCGTCGGCGCCCGCCCCGCCGACGACCTCTTCACGGTCGCCCCGAGCACCGAAGTGCGCGGCGGTCTCACCCTCACCGACGAGGCCGGCACCACACGCTGGCACTACGGCCCCGAGGGCGTGCACGCCTTCCGGGACGTCGACCTCCCCGGCGACCGGGGCGTACTGCGCTTCGAAGTGGTCGGCGCTCCCCAGGCGTTGGACTCGGCGGGTCACCAACTGCCCGGGTTCCGCACGGAGATGCTCGACGACGGCCGGATCGCCCTGGTCCCGACCGGCAAGGGCGCGCAGCCGCTGGAGCGGACGGTGTTCGACCCGGCGGGCAAGCCGGTGGAGGAGACGGTCGCGATCCGTGGCACGGGCGGCAAGCCCACCGGCGAGTACTGGAACATCGACCACGTGGCCGGCGAAGCCGTACGCACCGACGCCGACGGCACCCCGTTCAGCGGCCGCTTCGACACCGCCACCGTGGAGAGGTCCGGCACCGGACAGTTCAAGCTGACCGGCACAGGCCCGGGCAAGGTGACCCTGTTCGAGCGCGAGGTCTTCAAGAACGGCAACGTCCTCCACCTCGACCGCAACCGCTTCGGACGCGCCCGCTGGACCGAGTTCGACAGCGCCGGCGACACCTTCCGGCACGGCCGGCGGATCGGCGACGCGGACATGCGCACCTTCCACGACGTGCCGGACGGCGGCTCCTGGCGCCGTCTGATCGACAACTCCGGCGACGTCAGGACGTACACCAAGGGCATCGACGGCGGTCTGGTCCGCGCCGAGAAGGAGGCGGACGGCCACTGGACGTGGCAGCGCTTCGACAAGGCGGGCGCCGAGTCGCTGTCCGGGACCCGGCACTGGAGCTGGGACCACGTCGGCTTCCGGGACACCTTCGCCGACCCGGCCACGGGCATCGACACCGTGGCCCAACGCCGGGGCAGGACCTGGCCGTTCAGCGGTGAGCACGGGTCCCGGATGTATGTGGAGCACTCGGTGGTGCCCGGTCACGCACCCGCCGGAGGCCGGATCGCCCCGGACACGTACACCGGCTTCGGCGGCGCCAACGTTCAGTTGGAGAGCCTGGAGACGCTGGCGGACGGCGGCAGCCTGCTCGTCAAGCGGTACGCCGACATGCGGCCGCCCGCCTTCCTCTGGAAGAGCGCCGCGGGCCGCAGCCCCTTCGACGGCTTCTTCCGCGACCTGTTCGCCGGTGACTCCCTGCACCGCGTCAGCCACTGGACCCAGACCGCCGCCGACGGCACCGAGGTCACCGGCGTCCGGCTCAACCCGACCGGCGCCCACTGGGTCGACATCGACCAGTACGGCCGTGTCGTGCGCGAGACCCGCAAGCTGGACAACGGCAACGTCGTCGAGGTCGGCCGCAGTCTGGACGACCCCAAGCAGTGGGCGGCCCTCCCGGAGTACCGCAAGGGCGGCTCGTACGAGCTGTCCTGGCGGGACACGACGAGCGGCACCACCGGCACCCGGCACGTCGACGGCTACGGGCGGTGGCGGGACCTCTTCACCGACGACCTGGGCGTGGAACGGGTACGGCTGCGCAGCGAGGTCGGGGGTGGCACCCGCGAGTACCTGTTCGAGGCGCCCTCCACCCGGGACCTCACCGTCAACGACAACGCGGGCACCTGGGTCGACCGGAACTCCCTGATGCACATCACCGGCCGCCGGGACCTGATCGACGGCCGGATCGTCGAGTCGTCCGGCAGTCCGTACCGGACCAGTTGGACCTGGCGGGCGTACTCCCCCGAGGACCCGACCACCGCCGTGGCCGAGGGCGTCCGCAAGCAGAACCGCGGCTCGTTCTACTCGAAGACCTGGGACGACTCGTTCGTCGACCTCGACGGGCTGGGCAACCCGATCCGGGAGCGCAACGCCACCGACGTCGGCAGTTCCTGGGTGGACGCGGTGAAACAGGCCAACGGCGACTGGAAGTGGACGAAGACCACGGCCGACGGCACGGTCCACTCCGGCGGCACCCGCGTGTACGACGACATCGCGGACGGCACCCACTGGCGGGACCTCGTCGACGGCCAGGTGGTCCGGCAGCGCGAGGGCGGCCGGGTCCGTGAGTTCGACTACAAGATCATCGAGCCCGAGCCGCCCGCCGCCCTGCCCGAGGCCCCCACGCTGCAGGACATGCTCGCGCACTCGGCCCGGCACTTCGAGCCGCCGAAGACGGTCGAGGTGAACACACAGGTCTGGAAGGAGTACGACGTCGGCAAGGTGTTCCGCGAGCGCGTCGCCGTGGACGGCACCCCCGGACGGTTCCGCGAGGTCGACAAGCAGTGGGGCCAGTGGCGGGAGTTCCAGGACGGCCACCTGGTCGAGCAGCGCACCTTCACCGGGCGGGTGTGGAAGACCGACGCGTTCGGCCGCCTGAGCACCTCCGGCCCGGCCGTGATCCCCGAGTACCTGGCCGGTGCCCTGCCGCGGATGGGAGACGGGGTCGGTCTGCCCGGCGACGTCGGCTGGAAGCTGATCGGCCGCGAGACGGACTTCCGCGGCTGGGACATCGAGGCCATGGGTCTGCTGCGGGAGGTCCAGGACCCCTGGCACGGCGTGCTCCAGGGGGTGAGGGACGGGGTGTCGGCCGAGATGCCCGTGTGGCAGCGCGAACTGCGTGCCGCACTGACCACGTTCAGCACCGGCTTCGTGACCGACTTCACCGCCGGCCTGGCCGTCACCGCCGCCACCAACGACGGCAAGGTCAAGCTGGAGGACGTCTACAAGGCGCTGCTGTCCGGCAGTGTCGGCGGCACCTTCAGCGGCGGGCTCAACATCCTCTACAACCGGACCCCGCTGGGCTACTACAAGATGAGCATGGGCGCACGGGACTGGGGCGGGCACCCCAAGCAGTCCATGGCCACCAACACCGACGACTGGGCCACCGAGTTCTCCGCCCAGGAGAAGCCCACCCGCTGGCGCACCGCCACCTACGCCAACACCGTGGGCATCGGCACCAGCGCGCTCAGCGGTTTCGTCAGCAACGCCATCAGCGCGGCGGTCTTCGGTGTCAACGGCAACGAGGTCAAGGGCGCGGACGCGCTGCTGGCCGGCTTGTGGGGTGCCGGTTCCTTCGCCTTCAGCGGTGTCACCACCGGTCTGGCGCGGAACGCCTTCCACCTCACCACCGCCGGCCGGCTCTTCCACAAGGGCGGCATCAGCGAGCTGGGGATGAACTGGACAGAGTCGTTCCTGGCCAGGTACATCAACTTCTGGATCACCGAGGCGGACAAGAAGGACGGCACCACCAACCTGCCCGCCCCCGGCCGGTCGTTCCCGACCGCACCCACGACGCCGGCCACGCCCCCGTCCACCCCGGCACCACCAGAACAGCAGCAACCGGCCTCCGATCCGGCCGCCCTGCTCACCGACGGATTGGAGTTCCCGTGACCCCCACCGCCGCCGTGCACCGGGTCGCCACCAAGGGACGCGGCGCGCATCGCAGCATCGCCTCCGCCGTACGCGCCGCCCGCGACGGCGACGAGATCCACATCGCCCCCGGCGAGTACGTCGAACAGCTGGTCGTCGACCGTACGGTGCGGCTGCTGCCGGAGGACGGCCCGCTCCACGCCGTACGGCTGCTCGCCGCGTCCCCCGGCCGCCCCGTGCTGGAGGTCGCCGCACGGGACGTACGCATCGAGGACCTCGCCCTGATCGGCCAGGACCCGGGGCTGCCCGCCGTACTGGTGGACGCCGGGGACCTGGCGCTGGACGGCTGTGACGTCTCCGGCGGGCGGGTCGAGGTGGGCGGCGACGCGTCGCTCGCTCTGGCGGACTGCCGGGTCTCGGGGGCCGAACTGGCGGCCGTGCACCTCAACACCACCGGGTCGGCACGGCTGACCCGGGTCGTGGTCGAGGACGTCGAAGGGACCGGTGTCGTCGCCGGCTCCCGGGCCCACGTCGAGGCCGACGAACTGACCGTACGGCGCGTCACCGGGTCCGGTGTCCGGGTACGGGGCGGCGCCCGCGCGGTACTGCGCGAGTGCCGGATCTCCGGTCCGGGACGCAGTGGGCTGCTGGTGGAGGACGACGCGGCCGTCACGGCGCTGGACTGCCGGGTGGAGGAGACGGCCGTCGAGGGCGTACGGGTGCTGGGCAGTTCGGCGCGGCCCGAGGTGCCCTCGGCGGACAGGGCGTCCGCCGAGGGCGGGGTGGTATTCGCCCGCTGCGAGGTGCTGCGTACCGGCGGGGACGGGGTCGCCGTCCTCGGCACCGGCGATGTGCTGTTGCTGAACTGCCGGCTGCGGGACGGCTCCGGACCCGGCGTGAGTGTGGAGGGCGAGGGCCGGGCCGAGTTGGTGGACTGCCAGGTGGACGGGGCACATGGCTCGGGTCTGGTGGCCCGGGGCACCGCCCGGCTGTCCGCCGAGGGCACCTCGGTGACGGGCAGCCGGGCGAACGGCCTGCTGGCGGGCGACCGCTGCGAGGTGCGCGTGGACTCCAGTGACATGACGGCGTGTTCGTTCAGCGCGGTGCACGCCTGTGACGACTCCCGGGTGACGCTGACCGCGTGCCGGATCGGCTCCACCGCCGAGCATGGCATCCGGGCCACCGACCGGGCCGGGCTCACCGTGGAGGGCGGCCGGATCTCGGACTGCGGGCTGTCCGGGGTGCAGATCGACGGGGCGGCCGAGGCGCGGATGCGCGGGCTGTCCGTCCTGCGCGGCCGGGCCGGGATCACCACCGAGTCGACCGGGACCGTGGTCCTGGAGGAGTGCGATGTCGTCGGTGCCGAGCGGGCCGGGATCTCCTGCGGCACCGAGACCACTCCGGTGCTGCGGGACTGCCGGATCAGCGGAACCGGCACGGCGGGCCTGGTGATCGGCGAACGTGCCACCCCGAGCGTCGAGGGCTGCACGGTCCGGGACGCGGCCGGCTCCGGCGTCGTGGTGGGTCCGCGCGCCGAACCCCGGGTCAGGGCCGTGACGGTGGCCCGGACCGGCAAGAACAGCCTGTTCGTCGGCGAGAAGGCCCGCGGCACCTTCGAGGACTGCGTGTTCACGGGTGCGGGCACCGACGGCGCGGCCTTCCCGGCCCTGCATGTCTCGACGGGCGGCGCGCCCGTACTGCGCGGCTGTCTGGTCCGGGACTCCGAGGAAGACGTGGCGCTGGAGAAGGGCGCCCGCCCGGTGTTCGACGACTGTGTGTCCCGCGATGTGAGGAACCCGTCCCTGCCGACCGGCGTAGAACAAGCACTGTCGGCGGCCGGGAGCCCGGAGACGTCAAGTGGAGCCGGGACCACCGCCCGCGAGACCGAGGCACCACCCGAGGACACCCTGGAGGACCTGCTTGCCGAACTCCAGGGCCTCGCCGGCCTGGAGCGCGTCAAGAACGACGTGTCATCCCTGGTCAAACTGATGCAGATGGTGCGCCGCCGCGAGGAGATGGGCCTGGCCCCGCCCCCGCTCAGCCGCCACCTCGTCTTCACCGGCAACCCGGGCACCGGCAAGACCACCGTCGCCCGCCTCTACGGCCGTATCCTCGCCGCCGTCGGACTGCTGGAGCGCGGCCATCTGGTCGAGGCCGACCGCTCCGCCCTGGTCGGCGAATACGTCGGCCACACCGGGCCCAAGACCACCCGGGTCTTCCAACAGGCCCGGGGCGGGGTGCTGTTCATCGACGAGGCGTACTCCCTCACCCAGTACGCCGGGACCAACGACTTCGGCCAGGAGGCGATCGCCACCCTGCTGAAGCTGATGGAGGACCACCGCGACGACGTGGTGGTGATCGTGGCCGGATATCTCAAGGAGATGGAGGTCTTCGTCCGCTCCAACCCCGGTCTGGCCTCCCGCTTCAACCGCACCCTGCTCTTCGACGACTACAGCGGCGCCGAACTGGTCAGCATCGTCGAACACCAGGCCGCCCAGCACCAGTACGAACTGACGCCGGACGCCCTCACGGCACTCACCTCGCGCTTCGACGCCATGCCCCGCGACCGGGGCTTCGGCAACGGCCGTACGGCACGCCAGTTGTTCCAGGCCATGACGGAACGCCAGGCGTACCGCGTCGCCGAACTGCCGGAGGCGTCCGAGAGCGACGTGATGACGCTCAGGCCCGAGGACATCCCACAGACCCTCTGACCTCTGACCTCTGACTCTCTGCTCCTCGCCAGCCCCCTCCCCACCCGACGATTTCGTGAGGACCCACTCCATGCCGCAGACACCCGCTCGCCCGAACGGCCGGGAAGGCGCCCGCAGTGAAGGCGAGTTCGCCGATCTGTTCGCCCGGAAGGCACGTACCCCGCTCCGTGGCTTCCTGCCCGGCCGCCGGGTCTGGAACGCGATCGGCGCCTCCGCGGCCGCGGCCCTGGTGATCACCGGCTCCGCCACGGCCGTCGCCGCCATCGACTGGAGCTCCGACTCCTCCGAGAAGGTGACCACGGCCGCCGACGACGTCCCGAGGAAGACCTTCTCCGGCGACACCGAGAAGGCGTCGGCCGCGCCCTCCGCCACCGCGAAGGAGAAGAGCAAGGGGGGCCCCGAGGTCGTCTACGTCCCGGTGTCCGGTGGTGCCGGGTCCGGGTCGGGAGCAGGCGCGGGTACGGCGGCGACGCCGGGCTCCGACCCGACGTCCGACTCGTCCGACGCCACCGGCGGCACGACCGGCACGACCGGTGCGACGGGCGCGACGGGCAGCAAGGAGCAGCAGAGCTCGACCTCCGAGAACACCGTCACGCAGTCGACGACCGGCTTCCTGTGGACCGACGGCAGCGTCGAATCCGACACCAACGACTACTGGGACCAGAGCACCGTCACGGTGAAGACCACCGAGCCGCTCACCGCCCTCAAGGTCGTCGTCAGCATCGACCAGACCGGCGGTGTCTCCAACACCGGTGTCTGGACCGACCTCGGCGACAAGGTCTCGGTGTCCTCGGCGGCGGACAGCGGCCGGCTGGCGTACGTGGTGACCCTGAAGTCCGGCAACACCATCGCCCCCGGCACCTGCACCTTCAAATTCCAGTACAACCACTCCCAGGGCCGCCGCGACGCGGGCGGGGACCGCTACAACGTCACGGCGACGACGACGGGTTCGGATTCCGAGTTCAAGAAGGGGAGCTTCTGAGGGCTGGCACTTCCCCCGGGTCGGGGGGGGGGGG
>NZ_JBLRVZ010000055.1:0-27686 GCF_048159505.1 Streptomyces sp. T028 | reverse complement strand
CCCGACCCCGTGACCCGCCCCCGTTGTGGACGGCGCGGCATGCCTTCCCCCGTGGACGCACGCAACGTCGTCTACTTTATTTTACGGATCTCCCTCAGCATGCCGAAGTATCCTCCCGATTGTCAATCAGACTTTACGAACCCGCGCCGCTATCCTCGTCCGTAAACTTGGGCGCACAGTGAGGGCTTGACCGTCGAGAGCGATCAGTGACGTCGGGCGTCAGCAGTGAGGGGTGATCTGATGGAGAGCCGGAATCCGGCGAGCGGGCGCACCATCGCCCAGAAGCTCGACCACTTGATCCGCACCGTCCATCCCTCGGACCGGGGTCCGCTCAGCTACATGGAGATCGCCGAGGGGATCCGCGCGAAGGCCGGACCGGATGGGCCGACGGTGTCGCATGCCGCGATCCAGAAGATCCGCAAGGGCGAGATCATCGACCCCAAGGTCAGCACCCTTACCGTGATCGCGGGCTTCTTCGGCGTACCGGTGACCTATTTCCTCGACGACGAGGTAGCCGAGCGGGTGGACGCCAAACTCGCCCGGGTCAAGGAGCGGGTCGAGCTGACCCGGGCCCAGCGAGAGCTGGTGAAGATCCTGGAGGACGGCGACGTACGGGACGTCGCGCTCCGCATGAACGGCCTGTCGGCCGGAAGCATCCAGGCGATCCGTGGCGTGATCGACCAGGCGCGCAGGCTGGAAGGGTTGCCGGAGCCGCCGTCCCGCCGTGCGCGGGACACGAAGGCCTGACGCGCGAGCCCATCGTGGCCGGATCACATCGGTGTTCGGTACGTCGACTCAGGGCGACTTGAGCATGCCCACATCATCGCCTAGGCTCACGTGAAATTTCGTTCGCTTCACTCAGCGGACAGCGCTTCGGCGGAATGCCATGGAATATCCGGGATTTACACCCGACCCGGGTCTGCCCGGCCAGCGAGGACCGCATGTACATCACGCGCCGACGTGCCCGATGCGAGGCCGTAGCCGACGTGGTCGCCATCCCGCGCCCCTTCGATCTCGACACCTTGTGCAAGGGCCTCGCCGCCCAGCGGGGCCGTCCCCTGCGCTTGGTCGCGCTGGAGGGTGCCCCGAACAGCAACTTGCCCTGCGGGGTTCTGGTTGCCACCGAGAACGCGGACCTGATCTTCTACGAACCGGCGACCAGCGCCCTGCACAAACTCCAGATCGTGCTGCACGAGCTCGCCCACCTGCTCCTCGGCCACGGGGCTCCGGACGCCGACCGGCCCGCGTACGCCACCAGACTGCTGCCGGACGGCGAACAGGACGAGGACGAGGACGACCTCGGGATCGACCTGGACCAAGTGCTGCACATCCTCGGGCGCACCAGCTACAGCGACAACCAGGAGAAGGACGCCGAGCTTCTGGCGACGATTCTCAGCCATCGCATCCTCGACCGCGAGGCCACCACGAACCCCGTACTGGAACGGCTGGGCGATGCCCTCGGCCACCCCATCCGCACGTTCACGGATACTCCCCGAGACCAGAGAGCGTGAGAGCGCCCGCATGAGCACCGTGGTTCTGGCCCTGTTGTGGGTGGTCGCCGTCTGGCGTGCCCCGTCAGCCGTACGGTCGTCGAAACAGCGCACCCTGTGGGTCGCCTTCGCCGCGTTGACGCTCTCCATGACTCTGCGCCACCCGGCCATCATGCACGCCATCGACGATGGCGCCGGCGTCAACAACCTGTCGACCCTGCTCAAGCATTACCTGGGCATCACAGCTGCGGCCGCCGTCCTGGAGTTCGTCTACGTCATCACCCGGCCCCATACCCGCACCGGAGTGCGGCAACGGATGGCGGCTGTCGGAATGACCATAGCCATGCTGACCGTACTGTTCGCCTTCGTACCGCGGCGGACCGAGGCCGAGGACTTCTTCGAGAACAGCGCCGGATCCGTCCCGGCCACCGCCTATCTGCTGGTCTGGCTCACCTACCTGGCCACCGCGATGGCCATGGCCACCCGGCTCTTCTGGGGTTCCAGCCGCCACGCGGGAGCGGGCTGGCTGCACACCGGCCTGCGGCTGCTCGGCGTGGGCACGGCGGTCGGGGTGGCGTACGCGCTGTCCCGTGCCGTCTACCTTGTGCTTCGCCTCACCGAGGCGGCCGGACCCCACAGCGACGCGAGCGCGAGCACGTTCACCGACGCGATGAAGCACACCGCCATCGGCCTGATCCTCGTCGGCAGCTCCGTCCCGGCCGTCGGAGTGGCCTGGCGGGCGGCCCAACACTGGCGGTACCTGCGCACGCTGCGCCCCCTGTGGCAAGACCTGACCGAGGCCGTCCCCGAGGTCGTGCTGGGCGAGGACCTGCGCCGCCGGGAGCTGCGGATGCGGCTGCACCGCCGAGTCGTGGAGATCCGCGACGCGATCCTCGCCCTCCAGCCGTACGTCTCGGCGGCCCAGCGGGACGCCGCCGATGCCGCCGCATCCGCCGCCCGACGGGACCTCGCGGAGGCATGCTGGATCGAGACCGCCCGCCACGCCAAGCTCGCGGGCCTCGTCCCCTACGACACCGTCCAGCGCCGAGACGTCGGCTCCGCCGACGATGACGCTGCCCTCGACCTCGAAGCCGAGGCCCAATGGCTACGGCGGATCGAGGCTGCCCGGGCCGGCGACACCGTACGAGACTTCGTCCGCACCCACAGCCCCCACGATCAGAACACGCACGACGGCCACCACTCCGCCCAGCAGAAAGCCCTCTAGTGACCAGCACCGAAACCGTTGCCGACGCTCCACCGGAGTCCCGCGCCGCCCGCCTCGTCACCGACGGCTTCGAGCCGAAGAACTGGATCCTCGTCGTCACCCTGCTTGTCGGCTGGCACGCCGACGGACTGGCCGGGGTCGGCTGGGGGCTGTTCGGCGCGCTGTTCGCGGCCGTCATCCCGGTGCTCTTCATCAAGCTCGGTGTGCGGCGCGGCACCTGGGCCGACCGTCACCTCGGCGTGCGGCAGCAGCGGCTCGTGGTCATGGTCTTCATCATCTGCTCGGTCACCACCGGCACCCTGCTGATGAGCTTCCTCGGCGCCCCGTCGGCCATGGTCGCGCTCATCGCGGCGATGGTCTCCACCCTGGTCATCCTCATGGCCATCACCTTCGCCTGGAAGATCTCCGTCCACGCCGCCGTCTCCTCCGGCAGCATCGCCATCCTCGCCCTCGCCTACGGCCCCTGGTCGCTGGCCGCATACTCCCTGGTCGCCCTGATCGGCTGGTCCCGCGTCGCGCTGCGCGACCATACCCCGGCCCAGGTCGTGGCGGGGGCAGCGCTGGGCTCGGTGGTGGCGGGGGTGACGTTCGGGCTGCTGCGGTAACCACCCACCGGACCAGCGCCGATGCCCCGTCGCCGGCCCGCATCGACGGCGACGCGCTGCACCGGGCGGTCCGACGCCGGCTCGCCGACCGCCGCCCGAGGGCGACGGGGCCGCGCGGCAGCCTCGCGGTGGACGGCAGGGACGCTGGGGTGTCCGAGAGCAGCGATGCTCCGACCCTACGTGTGTCGTAGTATCGAAGGATGCTCTTTGCCGCACCGTCCCTGGCCTCGGACGACCGTCGCGTCATCGACGAGATCGAGGCGTTCCGTACCGAATTCCGTCACCGGCTCGCCCAGCCCCGACGCTGGGAAGGGCAGCTTCGTCGATCGCTCACGGCGGCCGCCGTTCGGGGATCGACCCACATCGAGGGCTATACGATCAGCGCCGAGGACGCCGAGACCCTGGTTGCCGGCGGGGACATTTCCCCTGACACGGACGAGGCGACACGCAACGCTGTCACGGGCTACCGTGACGCCCTCACCTACGTCCAGCGCGCAGCGGGCTTCCGGATTTTCTCCTGGGACCACACCCTGCTCTCGGCCCTGCACTTCATGATGGTCAGAACTCCCGACGAGGAGCTGCACGCCGGGGAGTACCGCACCAGCGGGGTATGGGTCTCCGGCGGCCCGAACCGTCCGCCCGTCTACACCGCTCCGGACCCCGAGCACGTACCCCCTCTCATGGACGAACTGATCCACTGGCTTGCCGAAGGGGACCTGGACGCGCCGGCCCTCGTGCGGGCTTCCATGGCTCACCTCAACCTCGTCTCCATCCACCCCTGGCGCGATGGGAACGGACGCATGTCCCGCGCCGTTCACACCCTGGTCCTGGCGCGCGAGGGCATCCTCGCCCCCGAGTTCTCCAGCATTGAGGAGTGGCTCGGTGCGGACGACTTCAACACCCGCGAGTACTACGCAGCCCTGCGCACCGTCCAGTCAGGTTCCTGGCAGCCGAAGCGTGATGCCGCCTCCTGGATCAGGTTCTGCCTCACCGCTCACCATCTCCAGGCCCAGGAAGTGCAGCGACGTTTCGAAGTGGCGGCCCGGCTCTGGTTCCGCCTGGAGCACCTTGCGGAGGAACGGCGGCTCGACGAACGCACCGTCTCCGCCCTGTACGCCGCCACGCAGGGGCATCTGCGCCGCACCACCTATCAGTCCGAGGAAGCCCTCACCCGCGACCAGGCCCTGGCCGACCTCCGTACCCTGCGCCGCCTGGACCTCATCGAGTCCGTCGGTCACGCTCGTACACAGCGCTACGTCGGCGGCTCCGCCCTCCGTAAGATCCGCGCCGAAGTCCACACAGAGGTTCACGCCGACCTGTACCGCGAGCCCTACCGTCAGTTGTGAAGGGCGGATACGACCGGACACGTTGTGGGACCCAATAGGCGGAGTGGGTGGACGGTCGCACGCCGGGAACCGCTGGCCCTCTCCCGCATCGTCAGGTCTCGCGAGGCTGCGCCCTTTGAGGCTGTTGACGGCCGCTCGCGCCGCTGCCGGTCCAGTAGGAACGGCCCAGTGCGATCACGGATTTCCAGGATCTGTTCCGCTTGAAGGGCATCTCGAAGAGCTGGGCGAACAGCCACGCCCCGAGCAGCGAAACCGGCAGTGCCACGATGAGCGTGAACCAGAACGTGGGCAGGCCGGATGATACGAAATGCGGGGCCACGCGGCGGATTACGGCCATGACGAGCGGCAGGTGGATCAGGTAGAGACTGTAGGAGAAGCCGCCGAGACCTTGAAGGGGGCGTGAGGTGAGGATCCGTGTGAGGACGGCGGATCTGCCGGTGGCGACTGCGGCGATCAGCATCGTCATGGCGGGAGCGATGGCGATATCCACCCAGAAGTAGTGGTTCACCGTCCACACGGAACCCCGGACGACGCCGAGGGCCAGAACGGGCATGGCGGCCAGGACGGCGAACCAGCCCCACGGCAGGCGTCGCACCCGGTCCGACGCGACGACGATTCCCGCGCCGATCATGCCCGCCACGAATACAGGGGCGAGATGTGGAGTGAGCTGGTTGGCGCCCTCCACAGGGGACGCGTCCGGCGCCATCAGGCCACGGGCGACCACCGGAAGTGTCACGCAGGCGACCAGGACGGCCGCGCTGAACCGCCGCCGAACGAAAAGGAGAAGAGGAAAGAGCAGATAGAGCTCGGCCTCCACTCCGATCGACCAGAAAGCGCCGTTCGGTGTGGGGGCGGTGAAGATGTCCTGCGCGACGAGGCCGTACACCACGATGGACTCGCCGGTGGGTGGCCCGAAATGCGAGGCCGGCACCACGAACGAGGAAATGATCAGGCTCATCACCAGTGCTGCCCAATACGGAGGCAGGATGCGCCAGGCTCGTCGGCGCAGGTATGAGGCGACGCCGCCCGACCGCCAACCCTGACGGGCCGGGGAAATCGCCAGGGAGAAGCCGGACAGCACCAGAAAGAAGACGACCGCAAGGCGTCCGAACATCAGCCCGTCCAGCCATCCGGGCGCTGAACTGTTCGGATAGCCCGGGAAGGTGTACAGCCAGCAGTGGAACAGGACCACATACAGCGCCGCCAGACCGCGGAGACCATCCAGGCCCCGTAATTGCGGACGGACGTCTCCTCCGTTCTTCATCCTCTCCTCTCCTGCCGGGGAGGCCAGGGTGAGAGTGCTGTTTGCCGAACCGCTCGAATCCACGGAAATCGTTCAACCCTTTGTCTGGACATCGCGTCTGGTGGTGCGCCGGGCGGTGCAGTCCCCCCTGACTGGTACGCGGCGTCCGACTGAGTCGTTCAGCGAAATCCTGAGTGGTTCCTGTTCGAAGCCTGAGAGGGCATGTTCACGACAAATCGGATACCCTTGGTGAATCATGGTGAATTCGCAGGGTAAACGTGAACCATTTCACGCCCCGGCTTTACTCGATTGGTAGATCTCGGGTGTTTTGTCCACCTGTGCATCCCTGGTTGGCAGACTGTGCGGCCCGTATGTTGCGGCCCGACCACTTGATCGAACATTTTTTCCAGGCATAGCCCCAACACGGCCTGGCGGGGGAGCAGTTCACATGCATACGTACGGGGGGGGAGACGTCGCCATGGCAGTGGCCGGTGAGAGAGCCGGCCCTTCGGCCGCAGACGCCATCAAGGCCGTAGTGACCGCTGAAACGGGCGGGGCGGCCGAGGCCGCCGGAGACGACGGGGCGGCCGGCGAGGACGCCAAGGTGCTGGCCGAGGCCGCGCGCACGGGCAAGCCGGTGGAGATCGTTTCGTTGCGCGGTGAGAGCAGCGAGGTGTACGCCACCCCGGAGGGCCACCTGGAGGCTCGGGAGCATCTGCGGCCGGTGCGGACCCGGCTGGACGGCGAGTGGCGGGACATCGACACCACCTTGACCCGCGACGCGGACGGCACGGTGGTGCCCAAGGCCACCACAGTCGGTCTGACGTTCTCGGCCGGGGGTTCGGCCCCGCTGGTGCGGATGACGAAGAACGGCCGTGAACTGGCGCTGTCCTGGCCCGAGGAACTGCCCTCTCCGGAGCTGAACGGGAACACTGTCACCTACCCGGACGTGCTGCCCGACGTCGATCTGCGCATGACGGCGCAGCAGGACGGCTTCACCCAGCTCCTGGTCGTCAAGTCGCCCGAGGCCGCGGCGAGCCCGGAGCTGAGTGAACTGCGCCTCAAGCTGGATGCCGACGGCATGCGGGTCGAGGAGACCGGTGACGGCGGCCTGGCGGCGATCGACGAGGGTGCCGGAAGCGCGGTCTTCGAGGCCCCTCGCCCCGTGATGTGGGACTCCAGCAACAAGGCGGCCGATGACAAGGCGGCCTCGAAGCGCTCGTCGGCCGCGGCTTCCACCACCTCCGGCCCCACTGCCGGCCCCACCGACGCAGACGCCGTCGCCGCGGAGTCCGCGAACGTGGCGCGGGTCGCAGTGGACGTTCCCGCCGGGCAGGACGAGCTGGTGCTCACGCCGGACAGCGGCGTGCTGAAGGGGAAGGACACGGTCTACCCCGTGTTCATCGACCCCCAGTGGTACTCCCCGAAGGCCTCGGCCTGGACGATGGCCTCCAAGTACTGGGCGTCGTCGCCGCAGTGGAAGTTCAACGGCGCCTCGGAGTTGGGCGCGGGGGCCGGACCAGTGAGGGCTGGTCGGCCGGGCGCGGTGATGATCACCGGCGGGTGCGTGACGTTAACATCGCCCGACTGGCGCATTCAAGGCGGGGCTCGCCCCTCTGAGCTGGCCGAACATCGCCGACCGACCCGCCGTCGGGCGAGCAGCCGACGCCCGCGCAAGGTGCAGGCAGACGGCCAGATCCGGGCGCGAGCGGGAGCTGACTTGGTGCTGTCGGAGCCAAGTTGTGGGCGCTGGAGCCCTCGCGCTTCGCACAGCAAGTTGTCGCCCACGACCGTCCTACGGCCGGATCGCAGGCACCGGGCCGACCAGAGGGCCGACCCTTCACGTCCTCCGCCGGGCTCACCGAGAGCGGTGGCCGGCGTCGCCTCTGGCGGGGAGTCGCTCCGACCACGCGTCGCTGGAGGTTCACCGCATGGGGTGGTCCGCGGGCGGAAAACCTCTGACGGCGTCGCCCGGCGTGCCAGACTTTCATCTATGACGCGCGCACTGCATCTGACCGCTGCGGTCACCCGTGAGGACGAGTGGTACGTGGCCCGCTGTCTCCAGGTCGAGGTCACCAGCCAGGGGGAGAGCATCGAAGAGGCCCTGGCCAACCTCCGCGAGGCACTGGAGCTGTACTTCGAGGACGCCCCCGCTCCCGAGGCCGTCGCCGACGTGATCACCGCGCCGGTGGAAGTCCGCGTCGCATGAGCCCCGCCGTCCCCCACGGCCTGTCCGGCACTGCGATCGCCAAGGCACTCGAACGCGCCGGCTTCGGACACATCGCGACCCGCGGCAGCCACGCCAAGTACCGCAAGGACGACCGCACCGTCATCGTGCCCCTGCACCGCTCCCTCGCGCCCGGCACCCTCCGCTCCATCCTCCGCCAGGCCGACTGGACCGTGGACGACCTCACCGAGTACCTCAAGTAGCCCAGAGGCCCAGACCGGGTCTGGACCTCTGACGGCAGTAATGACGGCAACAACCACGAACAACCCCGGCCGAACCCGTACCTCAGCGGACCACCGAATACCGCTTGACCTGCGAAAACGCAAGTGGAGAGGGGGCGCGTAGCACACGTACTATGTGCTGGCGGGCGGCACTTCTGTGCCGCCGGCCCGTGGGTGGTTCTGTTCCGGGTGACGCTACGGAACAAGCGCGGACGTGCCGCTCTTCACTGAGGAGACGAACGCGTCCCAAGCGTTCGGGGTGAAGAGCAGGCCAGGGGCGAGTGGTGTCTTGCTGTCGCGCACGGGGACGAGCCCCGGGATGCCGTCGGCTACCTCGACGCAGGCGGACCCTTCCGCCCCGCCGCTGTGGCTGGACTTGCGCCAGCGTACGGCGCTCAAGTCTGGGGTGGCTCGCATGGCTCGAACTTCTCCATTGCCGCTTCGATTAATGCTGCGGACTCCCTCGGCGGCAGGGCGCAGGCTTTCATGCGATCGTACTCGCGCAGGCGCTGTGCGACGGTGTCCCGGTCGTCAAAGATCTCCCCGCTGCGGGGGCCTTCCTCGTACACGGTGGTGGTGCAGTCCGGGAGGGTGAGCAGGACGAGGGTGCCGTTCATGAACGCACACGCACCGAACTCGAACGGGATGACCTGGATGGTTGTGCGCCCCGTGTCCACCAGCGGCAACAGGGCTGCGAGTTGTTCGTGCATCACGGCCTTACCGCCTACCGCTCTGTGCAGCACCGCCTCGTCCAGGATCGCCCAGAAGTCCGGTGGGCTGTCGCCCCGTAGCACCTCTTGACGGCCCAGGCGATCCGCCACGAGACGGTCGATCTTCTCAGGGCTCGCACCAGGGTTGCACTCGCGGAACAACGTCCGCATGTAAGCCTTCGTCTGAAGCAGCCCAGGAACCGTACTCGCGCCGAACTCCTGAATCCGCGCCGCCTTCGCCTCCAACTCCAAGCAGTGATCGAACCGCTTGGGCGTGTACTCCCGCTTGACCGCCCCCCACAATCCCTGAAACAACTCCCCGGTCCCGAACGCCACATCCAGCTTCTGCGAGATCGGCGGCAGCGGAAGCCTCTCCGCCGTCTCCACCCCGTGCAGGTGCGTCTTGCTGTAGTTGACCACCGCCGACAGCCGGTCCAGGGACATCCCGCTCAGCTGCCGCTGACGGCGGAGCTCGGTGCCGTACAAAGCCCTTGCCGATCGGGCGGATTCCAGGTCGCGTGCGCCTGCCGTCATCCGTGCAGTCCTCCTCGTTCCAGGCCTCCGCAGGGAACGGATCACCCCTGTCGAGCGTGGCGACGGAGGGCGACGATATGGGTACGAATAGTGATTCCCGCTGTTCGTGACCCTCTGTACCCCCATACCCCCACACCTCGGAGGCCGTCGATGAACCATCCCGACAGAACTCCCGCCCCTCCCGTCCCTCCCACCCCCGTGGTCGGCGACCTCGCCTACGACACCCTCCGCGACCGCTACGGCATCGTCATGGAAAGCGGCCGCGGTGAGGTCCACCTGCGCCCCAAGGGCGGTGGCCGGGAATGGACCGCCCGGCCCGAGCACGTCACACTCGCCCGCGCCGGAACGCGTTGAGCCCGCAGGTCGCCCGGGCCAACGCCCGCAGCCGCGGGGAGGTGCTGTGACCCGGCCGCCGTACGAGGAACGTTCGACCGCGCAGCCTTGCGACCCGCCCGCCGGACTCCCCGGCATCCCGGTGGGCACCCTTGTCCGGGACCGGGCGACCGGGCGTGAGGGCACCTTGCGGGACGTGCTCCTCTACCGGCCCGCCGACCGGCTGCCGGAACCGGAAGGCCGCCCGGCCCGACGGCTCGCCTTCCTCCGGCCCGTCGGCGGCGGCCGGGAGTGGACCACCGAGCCGGATCAGGTCGTCGCGGTGGGGCCCGGCTCGAGACACGCGTGCGCCCTCTGACCTGCGTCAGTCCCCGAGATGGTGGTCGTACCGGTCGGAGTGATCGTGACCGTCGTGGTGTTCGCCGCGGTTGCGCTGGACCGACAAGAAGGCGGACAGCGCGATCATCCCGACCGCGATCATGATCAGGCCGATCAGCGGGCGGTTGGCCCCCTCCCACTGCCAGTCGACGGCGAACACGAGGATCGCGCCGAACCCTATGGACGTGACGGCTCCGATGCCGAGCAAGCCACCGGACATGTCCAGCACCCCCCGGATGGACGATTCGCGGGTGCCGAGCGCACCCGTCTTCGCTTCCACCATCCAGGCGCCGTCCCGCGCACGGCGATGGGCCGTCCGGGCCTTCCGCAAGGACGGACGGCCCTGGCCGGTTCGCGGCCCCCGGATCAGGCTGGGGGCAGGACGGTGGAGGGTGGTGTGGTGCCATGGCGGAGGTACTGGTCGGATACGCGAGCGCTCATGGCTCCACCCGTGACAGCGCCGTGCACTCCCATACGGCGACTACTGGGACTGGAACGCCGTCGACGCCTTCGGTGACGAGATCGCGGCGGACCTGGCGGAGAGCTGACGACGACGGGGCCTTCCGGACGAGGGCGCGCTCCACTCGTGTCGCGGCGGGCCGGTGTCAGCCCAGTTGCCTGACCGTGTCCCAGCCGCTCGACCTGAGCGTGGTCGACGAGCCGACGGCGGTGGCGCCGCCCTTGTAGAGGAGCAGGGCACCGGCCGCGTTGGTCGTCCAGATGTCGGGGACGCCGTCGCCGGTGACGTCCGGGGTGCCGTAGATCAGCGGGTAGGCCGCGTACGTGAAGCTGCTGGAGGCGTAGGTGTCGTCGCCGTCCAGGCTCGCCCCGGACGTGCCCAGGCTGGCCAGGACCGTGCCCACCCCGTCGCTGTCGAGGATGCCCTTGCGCAGGACGAGGTTGCCGGCCGCGGTGCGGTACGTCATGTCGGCCGCGCCGTCGCTGTTGTAGTCGGCGATCGCCACGAAGTCCCGCTCCGTGGCGCCCCAGGCGGAGGACGTCATCTTCGTCGCCTCGCTGAACGTACCGCCGCTGTAGCCGCTGAGGATCCACAGCTCGTTGCCGGCCGCCCCGCCCGCCACGAACAGCTCGGGCTGCCCGTCGCCGGTGATGTCGCCCGCCGACTTGATCTCCGAGAAGGTGGAGGGGGCGGGGGCGCCTGCGGGCAGACGGATCTCGACGCGCTTGCTGACGTCGATCGCGCCGTAGCCGTCACCCGGGTACAGGAACAGCCGGCCCTCGGGGGTGCGCACCACCCAGTCGGTGACGCCGTCGCCGGGGGCGAAGTCGCCGTTGTGGGTGACCAGGGCGTAGGTGCTGGTGCCGTCCCAGATGTGCGGGGCGGTACCGCCGTCCTTGATCAGGGTGCCCTTGTTGTGGGTGCCGAAGGCGCTGGACACCCAGGTGCCGTCCTGGGACACCGAGTCGATCCAGAGGTTTCCGGCGGCGGTGAGATGCGCGAAGTCGGCGTCGCCGTCTCCGTTCAGGTCGCCCGCGCCGTCCGCGGTCGAACGCGGCTGGACGTAGAAGAAGTACTTGCGCGCGTTGGGAGAGGCGTTGCCCGCCGAGTCGACGGACTTGACGTAGAGCGTGTTGGGTCCGGCGGCCGGGGGCTTGATGCCGGTGATGGTGGCGGTCTTGAGAGCCGTGGTGCAGGACTTGGTGAGCCCGCCCGAGGTGCCCTGTACACCGCCCGCGCAGGCATAGCCGGAGTAGTCGGTGGAGTTGATGGACCAGACGAACTTCACGATGTCCGTCTCGGTGGACGAGCCGACCTCGAAGGTGAAGCTGCCGCTGTTGCCGAAGGGCTTGGCGGACCACACGTCCGGCTCGCTGTCGCCGTCGTCGTCACCGGGGAAGTCGGTCGAGACGACCGGGGCGGGGGAGTCGGGCAGATCGGTGTCGTAGGTGAACCGGCACACGCCGTCGCCGCCGGTGGGCGCCCAGCCGCTGCTGACCTTGGCGTCCCAGGCCCGCACCCGCCACGAGTAGGTGATGCCGGTGGCCAGGTACGACTTGATGGAGATACCGCCGACCTCGCCGTCGTCCACGGCCTTGGTGAAGGTCTTCGTCGTGGTGTCGGACTTGCCGGTCTGCCACAGCTGGAACTCCAGCTTGGTCAGGTCGCTGTCCGGGTCGGTCGCCTTGCCGCTGATGGTGATCGTGTCCGCCTTGCCGACCTTGATGTACGGCGAGGTGGAGGTGTCGCAGGAGCCGGGGCTCATGGTGACGGAGGTCGGCGTGTTCGGCTTCCGGTTGTACGTGATGGACATCGACGGGGAGCCGTCGCCCTCGGCCTTGAACTTCTTCCAGGAGTACGTGTCCGTCTCCAGGCTGCTGGAGGAACTCGTCGGCGCGGAGGACGAGGTCGAGGCCACAAGGCCCAGGTTGAAGCTGGTCACGCCGTCGTCGGCGGCGTCCTGGGCCAGCGAGGTGACAGTGAAGTTGACGTACGCGTCCGGGCAGGAGCTGTTGGACTTCCAGCCGTAGGCGAAGGACTTCGACGTGATCTTCCGCTTCCAGGACGGCTGCCGGTTCCAGGTGGTCTTGGAGGTGAAGTCACCCGTGCCCCACACCTGCACCGTGCGCTTGCTGCACGACCAGGAGTGGGTCTCCAGGACCTTCAGCGTCGCGCTGGAGACGTCCGCGCCCGTGATGGAGTTCTTCAGCTTCATGCGGAAGAACGAGCGGGCCGTGCCCCAGGTCTCCCGCTCGAAGCCGACGCGAGCCTCCTTGGTGTCCTCGTTGTAGTTCGCGCCGTCGTAGAAGCTGGAGCTCGGGTAACGCTTGTAGACCGTGGTCCAGTTGGCGCGGATACCGGTGGTGGAGGGGTCGAGGAACAGCGGGTACGTCAGGCCCTCGGTGTCCGCGAGATAGTTGGCCGGCGGGGTGATCGTCAGCACGCCGTCGCTGAACTCGGCGGCGGCGGTGGTGGCGTGCGCGCCTTCGCCGGGGCCGTTCACGGCGGGCAGGGCGAGGGTGTCGGAGGCGGACGCCGTCGTGCCGTAGGCGACGGGGTCGAGGTTCTTGCCGCTGTCGTCCGGGTTCTCGTTCGGGACCTCGTCGGCCGGTACGTCGTCCGGGTTCTCGCGCGCCGGTGCCTCCTCGACGACCTCGGGGTCCTCGTTGGTGCCGGTCGCGGCATCCAGGTCGGTGGACCCGTCCGTGGTGTGCGTGCCCGCCGAGTCCCACAGGAACGGCGTGGGGGAGACGGCGATCTCGTTGCCCGAGCTGTCCTTCGCCATCAGTACGTGGGTGCCGGGGTCGAGCGTGAAGGAGAGGCTGGAGGAGGTCACCCGGTAGCGCGGCGGGTCGGCGGCGAGCCGCTCCGCGGCCTCCGGCGTGTGGACGACCAGGACATGCGTGAAGCCGGTGTCGCGGGCGGACAGCATCAGGTCCACGCCGGGCAGGACGCCCTCGTACAGCGCGCGGTTGTCCTCGACGACCGGCTCGGGCAGCTCGCCCGGCCACTCGAACTCGATCTCGTGGCCTTCGGCGGTCATCGTCAGCAGCGGGGTCCATGAGGTCCCTGCGGTGTCGTCGACCTGCTGGGCGGACGTGGCTCCGGTGGCTCCGGTGGTTTCGGTGGCTCCGGTTGCTCCGGTGCGGAACACTGCCGACTGAACGGTCGTACCGGATCCCCGGGTTGAGGCCTTGTGGGCGCCGTCGCCCCCGCTCCCCCCGGCCGAGAAAGTCACCGGATAAGGGCTGTTGACGGTGTGCCAGCCCTTGCCGCTCTTACGCAGACTCGTGTCGACCGGCGCCCATTCGCCCTTCGCGTTCTTCGCGCGCAGCGGTGCGACGGAGACCGTGTAGGTAAAAGTTCCGTCCGGATTTGCGTAGGTGGTCGAGAATTCGTCGGTCAGCGTGGCGACTTCGACTTTCTTGCCGCTCTTGCGCGCCCGCTTCTGAGCCTCGTCCTCGTCGACCGGCTGCGCGGCCCGCTTGGACCCGGCGTCGGAGACGGTGTCGCCGTCGTCCCGCAGTGCGAGCAGCGCGCCGCCGCCGGCCAGCACGGCCAGCGCCACGGCCGCGGCGACGGCACGCCGAACGCGCCGTCTGCCAGGGGGACTTGGTTCCATGGCGGTGTCGAGGTCGCTCAAGGGGCCCTTCTCCACAACAGGCTGGACCGCGGTGCGGCGGGCGCCGCGGCGGCATGGCTCTTCCGGTGTGCCCTCAAGGCGTGTGCCCTCAAGGCCTGGTGACAGGCCGTGGCGAGCGCGCGACGCGCCGGATCGGGCGGTTGGAGTATGAACAGCTCTTCCCGGCCAGATCAACACCCTTTGGCCGAAGCGAAGTTTGCAACGCCCGCGCAAAGACCCCTGGAGCGATTCTTTGCCGTTCTTTGTCTCACTTTGATCAGTGACATAGCTAACACGGATCCAGGGAACCTTGACGTAGATCTTCACGATGTCCTTATTTTCGTGCTCGGTCTGTAGGTCAATGCTCACCAAGTGCCATCGCTATGAGCGTTTCTGATGGATTGTGACGGGGGAAGGTCAACTTGGCCGTGCGTACGGTGCTGTCCTGGTGCGGCAGGGGTTCGCTGGCGAGATCGCCGCGTGAGCGTC
Source organism: Streptomyces sp. T028 (assembly GCF_048159505.1). Classification (NCBI taxonomy): domain Bacteria; kingdom Bacillati; phylum Actinomycetota; class Actinomycetes; order Kitasatosporales; family Streptomycetaceae; genus Streptomyces; species Streptomyces sp. T028. Next base: position 12,803 of record NZ_JBLRVZ010000055.1, on the reverse strand, counting down.
TGGTCCGTCGCAGAACCCGAGCCGGTGTCATCGCCGGACTGGTCCTCGCCCTCAACGTCACCCTGCTGCCCAGCGCCGTGGCGTTCGGGCCCAGCGACCCGCGTACGACGGTCGAGCTGGAGGATCTGCAGGAGACGGACGCGGTCCCGGTCGACGAGACGCTGACCGACAACCTCGAGGAGCTCTCCGGCTCCGCCGCGACCGACCCGCAGCAGGCGTACACGCCGGCCGCGGTCGCCGAGGTGCCCGAGGCCTCCGGCACCAAGGCCGTCGACACCATGACCGCGGGCACCACGACCGAGGTCGCCACCTCGACCGACGGCACGATGAGCATCGGCGTCGGCGCCCCCGAGGGCGCCACGTCCGCCGAGGTCGACGCGCTCGAAGGCCAGTGGAGCGTCGCGGCCGCCCCCGAGGCCGACGCGGTCGCGAACGGCGCCCAGGGCTTCCTGCTCGCGGTCGACGCCCCCGACACCGCGACCGGTGACGCGGTGGTCTCCATCGACGCCACCAAGCTCGCCGAGACCTACAGCGCCCAGTGGCTCGACCGGCTCTCCTTCACCCTGATGCCGGCCTGCTACGCGACGACGCCCGAGGACGAGGCGTGCTCCACGGGGATTCCGGTGACCACCGAGGTCGAGCGCACGGGTGACACCGCCACGGTGGCGCTGGATGCCGGTGACTCCTCGGGTTCGGAGGCGGACACCGGCGAGGACACGGCGACCGACGAGGTCAGCGGGTCCACCGACACCACCGTCGAGGTCCCCGAGACCCTGGTCAACGTCACTCTGGACACCGCCGACCTGGCGTCGGTCTCCGGTAGCACGTCCACTGCCAACAGCGCGGTGAGCACGGACGCGGGCAGTGTCGACTCGGCCGTCTGGCGCGAGGACGCGGCCGGTGCCGTCCAGCAGATCGCGGACTCCTCCGGCGGCGGTCTGCTCGTCGGCAGCTCCTACGGTGCCGGTGCCGGCGGCGACTTCGGCGCGAGTCCGATTGTCTCGGCCGGTTCCTGGACGGCGGGCGGTTCCTCCGGCGCGTTCAGTTACTCGTACACGATGGCGGCCCCGCAGGTCCCGGCGGGACCCGCGCCCAACGTCACGCTCAGCTACAACTCGCAGACGTCGGACGGCCGTACGTCGTCGACGAACAACCAGGTCTCCTGGGTGGGTGAGGGCTGGGACTACAACCCCGGCTCGATCACCCGCACCTTCGTGGGCTGCGCCGCCGACACCGCGAACGCCAACAACGACAAGCACTTCACGGGCGACCAGTGCTGGGGCTCGTACAACGCGGTCCTCTCCCTGAACGGGACCACCACCGAGCTGGTGCGTGACGACACCACCAAGCAGTGGAAGGGCGCGCGCGGCGAGAACATGCGCGTCGAGCTGCTCACCGAGTCCGACTACAAGAAGGTCATCGCCGACGCGACGGGCGTGTCGACCTCGGACATCACCCACGGCTCGGGCAACGGTGACAACAACGGCGAGTTCTGGCGGGTCACCACCGACGACGGCACGCAGTACTACTTCGGCCTCAACCGGCTGCCTGGCTGGTCGTCCGGCAAGGCCGAGACCAACTCGGTGCTGAACGTGCCGGTGGCCGGCAACCACTCCGAGGACCCCTGCTACGCGACCAAGTTCGCGGACTCCTTCTGCGACCAGGGCTGGCGCTTCCAGCTCGACTACGTCGTCGACGGCACCGGCAACGCGATGTCGCTGTGGTGGGAGAAGGAGAAGAACGCCTACGCGCGCAACATGAAGGAGGCCAAGGCGGTCGAGTACGACCGCGCCGGCTACCTCACCCACATCGACTACGGTCAGCGCGCCACCACCCTCTTCTCCGACGAGCCTCTCGGCCGGGTGAGGTTCAACGCCCGTGAGCGCTGCTTCGAGGACCCCGCGCTGAACGTGGCGTGCTCGAACACCAACTTCGACTCCAAGCAGTCCGACCAGACCCGGCCGTGGTTCGACACCCCCGCCGACCTGGCCTGCGCGACCGGCAAGAAGTGCAGCACGTACGCCCCGACCTTCTGGTCGCGCAAGCGCCTCGCCTCCGTCGACGCCTGCACCCAGCGCGAGCAGGGCGTGACGCTGACCGAGTACACCTCGGACGCCGACGGCAACGAGAGCGGCCAGCGCAACGCCTGCGGCCTGGACGGCGACTCGGCGACCACGACCTCGCTGTCGAAGGTCGACTCCTGGGGCCTGAAGCAGTCCTTCCCCTGGAACCTGACCGGTGAGTACACCGCGCTGTGGCTGGAGTCCATCACCCGTACCGGCTACGCAGTGGACGGCTCCACCGACCGCCTGAACCCGGTCTCCTTCGGCCACAACGAGAACCCGCTGCCCAACCGCGTCAGGAACAGCTCCTCCGACACCAACCCGCTGTTCGCGCGGCTGCGTATCCAGGACGTCGTCTCCGAGTACGGCGGCCGCACCCACGTCGACTACAAGGCGCCCGAGGGCAAGTGCCTCACCGGCGCCGACCGTCCGACGATCGACCGGAACCACTCCCTCTGCTACCCGGCGTACTGGCACGCCGACGGTGAGCTGGAGGACAAGCGGATCTCCTGGTTCCACAAGTATGTCGTCGACAAGATCACCGAGTTCCCGCGTCTCGCCGACGCGCAGGACATCGTGACGACGTACAAGTACGAGACGTACGACGACGCCGTCGACGGCGCGCTGTGGGCCAAGAGCCAGTCGGAGTTCTCCCGCCCCAAGAAGCGCACCTGGGACGACTTCCGCGGCTACCCGACCGTCACCACGACCACCGGCACCACGGACGCGGTGGGCGGCAGCGTCGCCTCCAAGTCCGTCACCCGCTACTTCCGCGGCATGAACGACGACGTCCTCTCCGACGACACCCCGGAGAAGTCGTCCGACGACGTCAAGCGGTCCGTCGTGATGACCGACATCACCGGCGACACGACCCTGGGGACCGACCGCAAGGCGTACGCCGGCATGGTCGCCGAGTCGCTCACCTACCCCGACGCGTCCGCCGACACCGCGACCGGCTGGGTCGCGCGCACCATCAACTTCCCGGACGCCCCGGTCCGCCTGGCCACCCGCAACCGCACCGACGGCCCGGACGTGATCTCCGAGCGCGTGACGCTCGGCAAGACCTCGACCATCTCCAAGGCCTCGGGCAAGGCCGCGGACGGTCTGACGCTGCACACGGTCACCAGCGAGACCGACTACGACGCGAACGGTCTGCCCACCAAGGTCCGCGACTACGGCGACATGGCCGTCTCCGGCGACGAGTCGTGCACCGCGACCTCCTACGTCGACAACACCTCGGGCACGAACTACCTGGTCGGCCTGGTGGCCCAGACGGTCACGACCACCGGCACCAGCACCTGCTCCACGGACCTGTCCAGCTCGACGGGCTCCACGCTGGTCTCCGCGTCGCGCATGTTCTACGACGGCGCGACCTCGTCCACCGCCACGCCCACCAAGGGCCTGGTCACCCGGACGGAGGCGCCGACCGGCGCGGGCACGGGCTGGGAGACCACCAACCCGGAGTCGCGCACCGAGTACGACTCCACCGGCCGTGTCGTCAAGGTCACCGACCCGACCGGCGTGTACAACACCACGACGTACTCGCCGTCGAGCGGGCAGGTCTACTCGATCGAGACGGTCACCGGGAACAAGGTCGTCAGCGGCGCCGTGGTGGCCGGCTTCACCGACACCACCGTCCTGGAGCCCGGCCGCGGCGTCACCATCAAGTCCACGGACGCCAACGGCCGCAGCGAGACGTACGAGTACGACCCGCTGGGCCGCGCCGTCGCCGCCTGGGACGCCACCCAGAGCACCACCGACGACCCGACGGTCAAGTACACCTACAACATCGACCTGAAGAAGCCGGTGTCGGTGGTGACGGAGTCGCTCTCCGACAACCCGAGCACCGCGGCGGGCGACGGAAAGTACGAGTCCTCCACCGCGATCTACGACGGCCTGGGCCGTGAGCGCCAGACCCAGACCCCGGCCGTTGGCGGCGGCCGTCTGATCACCGACACGCTCCACAACAGCGCCGGTCAGGTCCGCTACACCCGCAACGCGTACTACATGGAGGGCGACCCGGACACCGAGCTGGTCGTCCCCGCCTCCGAGTCCCTCGTCCCCAACGCGACCTCGTACACGTACGACGGTCTGGGCCGGGTCCTCACGGTCACGCCGGTGCACAGCTCCTACCCGCAGACGGGTGAGACGTTCACCAACGCGGGCAAGGACGTGCCGACGACCGACCGCCGCACCCGCTACGAGTACGCCCTCGACTACACGGTCGTCCGCCAGCCGAAGGGCACCCCGGCGTCCCGGGTGTGGACGGACGCGCTGGGCCGCACCACCCGCCAGGACACCTTCAGCGACACCTCGCTGAGCGAGGCCAACGCGATCAGCACGTCGTACGAGTACGACCTGCGCGGCGACATGGTGACCAGCACCGACGACGTCGGCAACACGCGGACGTGGAAGTACGACGCGCTGGGCCGGGTCACCGACACCACGGACCCGGACACGGGCGCCACGCACACCGACTACGACGCGTACGGGCGCGTGGACAAGGCGACGGACGCCCGCGGCCAGACGGTCGCGTATACCTACGAGCGCCTGAACCGTGTCGAGCAGGTCAAGGTCACCGCTGCGGGCTCGACGACCGCGACCCTCGCCCAGACGTACGCCTACGACGGCGCGACCGGCGGCAAGGGCCAGCTCACCTCGGCGACCCGCTACACCGACGGCAAGGCGTACACGACGACGATCGGCGGTTACACGGCCGACTACCAGCCCACGGACATGACCACGGCGCTGCCGCCGGGTTCCACCGCGGGCCTGACGGCGGACGGTTTCGCCACGCAGTACAAGTACAGCTACAAGTACAACGACGACGGCCAGCTGGAGACCTACACGGCCCCGGCGGCCGGCGGCCTGGACGCCGAGGACGTCATTACCCGCTACAACGCGGCGGGTCTGCCGACCTCGGTCTCCGGCAAGGACTGGTACACCTCCGAGGCCTCCTACTCCCCCTACGGCCAGGTGCTGCGCTCCACCATCGGTGAGCAGGGCCACCGGCTGTGGCAGGAGAACACCTTCAACGAGTCCACCGGTGAGCTGCTGACCAGCAGGCTCATCCGGGAGTCCGCCACCGACACCGCGGTCGTGCCGGGCAGTGAGGTCAGCAAGCGCTCGTACTCCTACGACGCGTCGGGCAACGTCCTGTCGGTCGCGGACCGTATGGGCACGACGACCGACCAGCAGTGCTTCAAGTACGACACCCTCGGCCAGCTGAAGGAGGCGTGGACGACGCCGGGCGGCGGCGCCTGCGTCGCCACGGGCAAGACCACGGCCGAGCCGGTCTACTCCGACAACACGGTCAACGTCTCTTCCAACAACGACGGTTACTGGCAGCAGTACGACTACGACGTCCTGGGCAACCGCACCAGGAAGACGGCGTACAAGGCCGACCCGACCTTCACCTCCGGCACGCGCGACACCAAGGGCGACGTCGTCACCGACTACGCCTACGGCACCAGCGACACCGCGAAGAACGACCAGCCCCACACCCTCACCTCCTCCACCACGTCCTCCACGACGGCGGCGGGCGCGGCGGTCACCACCCGCTCGACCCAGACCTACGACGCCGCCGGCGAGATGGAGACCCGCTCCACCGGCGGCGACACCGCCCAGACCATGACCTGGACCTGGGACGGCAAGGTCGAGTCCGTCACCGGCTTCGGCGCGGACGGTTCCGGGGCCTGGATCGGGACCGGCGACATGTGCCTGGACCTGGCCGGTGGCCTCACCACCGCGGGCACCGCCCTGCAGGTCTGGTCGTGCAACGGCAGCAAGGCGCAGAACTTCCGCGTCCAGCCCGCCGACACCGACAACAACGGCACCGTCGAGGACGCCACCATCGGTCAGCTGGTCGTCGGCGGACAGTGCGCCCAGCCGAACGGCACCGCCGCCGGCTCGGCCGTCCTGATCCAGGCCTGCGACAAGACCGCGGCGGCACAGCGCTGGCAGACCCTGAGCACCGGCCAGATCAAGCACGTCTCGACGGGCCTGTGTCTCTCCGCCCCGGCGTCCACGATCGGCACCGATCTCACCCTGGCCGCCTGCAACTCGACCGCGGCCACCCAGCTGTGGAAGCCCGCCTCGAAGACGACGTACGTCTACGACGCGATGGGCAACCGCCTGCTGGAGCGCACCAGCGCGGGCGCGGTGCTGAACCTGCCCGACACCAAGGTCTCCCTGACCACGGCCGGCAAGCTCCGCTACGTCGAGCGCACCTACGCGGGCGTCGGCGGTCCGTCGGTGACCCGTTACCGCGACGTGGCCAACAACACGGCCGGCTACACCGAGCACCTGTTCGCCCAGGCCACCGACCTCAACGGCACCCCGCTGGCGGAGGTCCGCCTCGACGGCGGCATGACCGTGCGGGTGTCGAAGAGGGACCCGTGGGGCGAGGACCGCTCCGCGAACATGGCACCGCGCTCCCACACCGGCTTCCACACGGGCGACGACGACGTCGAAACCGGCCTGACCCACATGGGCGCCCGCGAGTACGACCCCGGAACCGGCCGCTTCATCTCCGCCGACCCGGTCCTGGACGACAGCGACCCGCTCCAGGCGAACGGCTACTCGTACGCCAACAACAACCCGGTGACGCACTCGGACCCGTCGGGTCTGACGTCCTCCGCCTCCAGTTTCGACGCCTCGATCGCCGCACTGGACGCGAAGATCGCCGAGTACCAGAAGACCCTGAACCGCTCCATCGGCGACGTGATCCTCGCGACCGGCTGGGCCGTGTTCAAGGAGTTCATCGGCTGGAACGACGTCGTCGGCTGCTTCACCCAGGGCGACCTGTGGGCCTGCGGCAGCCTCCTGATGGACGCCATCCCGTGGACCAGCGTCTTCTCCAAGGGCAAGAAGATGTGGCGCGCCTTCAAGGGCACCATGAGCGCGGTCAAGGCGTTCAAGGCGGCCAAACGCGCGGCCGAGATCGGCATGAAGGCCGCCAAGGCCGCCAAGGCCGCCCTGATCAAGGCCAAGAAGGCCGCAGAAGCTGCGGCCGCAGAAGCCAAACGCAAGGCACGCGAAGCCGCGAAACGCGCCGCTGAAGCGGTAAAGAAGAAGTCCCAAACGGGCTCGAAGGGCGCCCGGGGCAATGCACCGCAGGTTGACGCCCGTAGGAGTGCTCAGTCCAAGGGTTCGTCCGGCGGCGGCAAGGCCGAGAACAAGTCCGGCGGCTCGCGCAACGGGTCGGGCAAGGAGGACTCGGGGAGCGGTGACGGCGGGTCCGGTTCGGGTGGAGAGGGCGCCAGCTGCCCGATCAACAACAGCTTCACGCCGGACACCAAGGTCCTGATGGCCGACGGCTCCGCCAAGGCGATCAAGGACGTCAAGGCCGGCGACAAGGTCCTGGCGACCGACCCGGAGACGGGCGAAACCCGGGTGGAGACGGTCACCCGGGAGATCAAGGGCCAGGGCGTCAAGAAGCTGGTCAAGGTCACCATCGACACCGACGGTAAGAAGGGCTCCAAGACTGCCGAGGTCACCGCGACCGCCGGCCACCCGTTCTGGGTCCCTGAATTCCGTGAGTGGGTCGAGGCGACCGATTTGCGAGCTGGCGAGTGGCTGCGCACCGGTTCCGGCACGCTGGTCCAGGTCACGGCCGTCAAGCGCTGGACGACGCTGGACGCGACGGTCCACAACCTCACCGTCAGCGTGCTGCACACGTACTACGTGCTGGCCGGGACCACGCCGGTCCTCGTTCACAACTGTGGTGAAGGCGACCCAAGGGTGTTCGCGGTGGATTCCGCGGGAGAAACGGAAATCCTGCCCGTGCATGTGATCGACTCCGCCACGCACGCTCCGCAGGCGATCAATGCGCAGAGGGCAATTGATGACGGGGCGCCGGCGATCCTGACTCGTCACACGAGCACTGCTCTTGAGCGATCCAACCGGCGGGCGGCTCAGGCGCACGCACCCCGTCCGCGTCAGTTCGCGTCTGACGCAACATGGGAAGAGTATCCGTTCGCGCACACGCTTGAAGGTGGACGAGGGGCAACCCTCACACTCTCCCCGAGGTCCGTGAACTCAAGTCATGGTTCGTTGCTAAGGTGGTTCTGGGCCAGGAATAATGTCGGAAATGGGCAGCGTTTTGCGGTTCGCATAATTTAGTGAGCAGATGGGGACGGCCATGCTGATTCAAGCAATCGAGCGACTCTGGGCGGAAGCTGAAAGGGTGAACCGTCCTGTCGTCGGATCCCGCGCAGTCGGCGTTTCATCCAGCGAGGTCGCGTCGGTGCTCGGTGCGGCCGTCCCGGAAGACATCGTCACGTGGTTCGGCTGGTCGAACGGGGTTGAATATCATCCGGACCAGGTCCAGGACGATGCCGCTCTGGTGCCGGGCTATGAGCCGCTTTCACTGGTTGAAGCGAAGGGTATGCGGGATTCGGTCCAGCCTCCGGATCCCGTACTTGGAAAGCTCTTTGTGCCGCTCTTGGCGACCGGTGGTGGGGATTTTTACGCCGCCGTATATGACGAATCGCTGCGGTCGCCGAAGATTGCTCACCTCATGGTTGGAGGTGAATCGCAAATCGTCTATAAGAGTCTTGAGGATATGGTCGATACGTTCTGTGAGTTCTACCGCACGGGAGTGTTCTTCGTCAGCGAAGAAGGGATTCTTGAGGCTGACGACGATCGCTGGGTAGACGTCGAGTCGGAGACGGGAGCCGACCTGTGACTCGGCGGGACGCATGAACGCGGGTGCTCTGCGACGAAGCATGTGTATGCAAGGGCGATCGGCTCGACAGGCCAGGGGGAAACGTCCGGAATTCAAGGAGTGGTGATTCATCTTGATCCCCCTCGGGGGGCGGGCGACCTGGTGATCGGTATGCCCATCGAGGATGCTGAGCGAATCCTGCGCGAGATGCCGGGATTCGTACCGCCCGCCCCGGGGGAGGTCAGGAACAAAGGCTTTGCGCATTATGGGTCGGAGTTGTCGATCTCTTTGGACTTCGATCCGCGCGGAGTGGTGCGTGCAATCGAGCTTTTCCGACCCGAAGGGGACGTTCAGGTCGTGTTTCGTGGCCTGTCCTTGTTCGAAGAGCCTGCCGATGTCGTGATTTCACGACTCTCCGAGATGTTCCGGGTCGAGATCGAGGACGAGGGGCTGAACGTCACGGGCCCTGATGTCTTCATCGGGCTCTGGAGGAGTGTGACGCCCGAGGATTCCAGCGGCGAAGAGGGGTATTACTTCGAGTCGGCCCTGATCGGCCCTGATCGCCGCCCCGGGCTACGGTGCATAGGAAGTCCGGTTCGCCTCTTATTCATTTATCCATCCACGGATGTCGATCCCGACGACGTCCCCGATCCCGACGGTGTCTTGACGGCGCGACGAGTGACCTCAGACTGGGCCAAGGCGCTTCCAGGCTTCAGTGTCTGGCAAACGCTGCATCTTCTGCGCCGGATTGGCCCAGTTGTGCAGGGTGTTTGCCTTGACCGATCAACAGGCAATGACGGGTACATCCCAACTGTGCACGTGCACCCTTTGACCAGGGAGTTCCCCGTGATCTCCCTGACCCTGGGGCATCGCCTGCAACGCCCCTCCGGGCAGCCGGAGACGGTGCTTTTCACCCGCCATGAACGAGAGTTCCAGGATGCGGTCGATGCTTTGAAAGCGCAGAGCCCGCTGTCCCTTGACGGACCGCCAACGCTGGAGGAGATCGTGCGGGAGTATCACTCGCACTGCGTGGCCCGCCAGGAAAGGGGCGGCGCTGCTGTGGTGGAGATGGAGGACAGCATCCTCATCGCTGCGGCTGACGGCAGGCGTGATCTCGTCGAGGACGGTCTGACACTCGCTGCTGACCTGGTTGGCAAATGGCCGAAGGCCAGGCTGCCACTCAACTGGGTATCTGCGGACGCATGGCTTGAAGTCCTGCGGAACAAGGCGGATGACTCTGCGGCGCTGGCGGACGTCGTCAACAGTCAGGTCGCCCAGCACAAACTTGAAAAGTTGAAGGTCTGACCCGATTCACCGCCCATGCCGGTGCCCCAGTGGTGACCGTTTCGCGGTCCGCATCATGAGCTGGAGTACCAGTGGGCCCCTGGGTGACCCAGCAGTAGACACCCTGACCCCGGTGGCGGGCGCTGACGCCGGCATGTCTCCCCGGTGCGTGATCACGAGGAGTGTTGGTGGAGTACCTCGATCTGTCGCCGTATGAATACGCCCGCTTTCCTCTCGCCCTTCGCTGCATCGGTTGGCTGGGGCGTGAGCACGGGGTGCAGGGCAGCGGAGAGCCTCCTGTGACAGCCGCTGAACTCACTCGGCTGAAGGCGGCGGCACAGCGCTTGGGCAGCGTGATGCTCGGAGTCCATGAATGCGAATTCTGTCCGGAGGGATCCGCATATCAGGGCACCGGAGAATTCAGGTACTACTTGCGGAACGGTGAGAGCTATTCGGCCCCGATGATGGTGCTGCATTACGTTGATGCACATGCCTACAGGCCGCCTCTGGTCTTTCGAGAGGGGCTGGCAGAGACCGGTGATCTTCCATGGGACGTCCGTGCGCAGCGACTGTCGGACGTCCTGCTGGACGCGTCAGAAGACTTCGACTTCCGGTGCCAGGCTGTGATCGACCTGGCGAACTGGCCGGACGCCCGCGCCGTCGACGCCCTCGACCGGGCGGCTGCGGACGAAGAATTGGCCGATATCGTGGGCGAGGAGATTCACCGGTCCCGTGAGCTGGTGATCAGCCGACTGAAGCGATGATGGGGCCGGGCGGAGGCCCCGGACCTCACTGACCGGAGCGGGCGCGTATCCCTTCCAGGAGGAGCGCGAGGGCGACGGGGGTGGTCGTGAGGATCGTGGCCGGGGTGTCGCTTTCGCGGAGGTGGAGGGTGGTGGGGGTGGAGGCGAGTTCGAGGCAGTTGTTGCCGTCGGAACCGCCGGAGAAGGATGACTTCTGCCAGTTGTCGAGGGTGGTCACAGCTCGCCTCACAGTTCCTTCGCCAGCCTGTTGATGAAGTCGCGCGACCGGTCGGGGTTCAGGGATTCCCCCTCCAGCTTACGGAAGAGCGTTCGAAGGGCGCCGAGTTGAGCTTCGGAGTCCACCAGGGCCGTTCCCTCGGGGCCGTCGCGCTGCGCGGAATCCAGCTTGGGCACGGCTCCTCCCGACAACATCATGGTGTTCCAGGCCCCCGCGAAGCCATCCCGGTCGAAGGGGATCACCCGCACACTGATGTGATCCGCCTCGGACAGCTCCAAGATGTGGGTGAGTTGGGCCCGAGCGGCGGCGCGGTCACTGACCCTGATGCGCAACGCCGCTTCGTGGATCACCGCCTCGTACGGAACGGGCGTCGGCCGCTCGATGATCACCCTCCGCTCGACTCGATGGCGAACCCGGAGCTCCAGGTCGTCGGCGGGCAGTTCCGGCACCCGGTACGCGAAGACCGCGCGTGCGTAGTCCTCCGTCTGAAGAAGCCCGGGGACGTGCAGGCACTCGACGTCGGCCCGGTAGGTGGCGTGGTGCTCCAACTCGGCGAGATCCAGGAAGGCCGAGGGCAGTTGAGCGCGGTACTTTTCCCACCAGCCGCGTGTCCGGTCGGTCGCCATCGCCACCAGCGCGTCGATGAACACCTCGTCCATGCAGGCGTAGTGCGCCGCCAGGCTCCGCAACCTCTTCTCGCTCACGCCCGAGTGGCCGTACTCGATCTGGTTGATCTGGGTGGAACTCACCCCGAGCAGGGCCGCCGCCTCCCGCGCTTTGAGGCCGGCGGCCTCGCGGAGTCTGCGCAGCTCCACCGCCAGGCGCACCTGACGTGCCGTCGGTTCGAGTCTCAACCCCATCGGCCACTTCTCCCAACGCGCCCGCAGACGCCACTCGTTCGGGGTCGAGGTTACGCGATCGACTTGCTGGACCTGGAAATCTAGGTCTACCGTCAGTGACGTAGACCTCACGCAACGGAAGCGCACCGCTCCGCCCTGCCACGACGGCTGCGGCATGCCACTGCCTGCGTCCCCCCAACCACCGACCCGGAGCTGCCCCATGCCCGAAACCGCCCCCGCTCCCGACTCCTGGGAGTACTCCCTGTACATCCCCACCGATCCCAGAGCGGTCACGGTCTCGCGTCGCACCCTTCGGGTGATCCTCACCCTCCACGGCCTCGCCCACCTCACGGAGACCGCCGAGCTCCTCGCCTCGGAGCTGGTCTCCAATGCCGTACTGCACACGAAGGGGCCGGCCTGTCTGCGCGTGCGGCACCGGGACGGCGTCCTGCAGATCGGTGCGTGGGACGCCGACCCCGAACCGCCGGAACCCCCGGGTGACTTCACCGAGCCGGCCGACGCCGAGAGCGGTCGCGGCTTCGCCCTCGTACGCGCGTGCGCCGATCTGTGGGGATGGCAACCCCTCTCCCGGCTCGGGCATCGCGGAAAGCTCGTGTGGTGCGAACTTCCGGCGGCGTAGCTCGTTGATCACGTCAGGCAGAAAGACAGGAGAACTGATGGTCACCTCGTCCCACGAGGCGCTGCACCGCATTTTCCAGAAGGATCCGGCGCTCCTCACCCGCGCGCTCCAGCAGGTGTTGCGCGTTCCCTTCCCCGAGCCGCACGACTTCGCCGCCATGAACATCGACCTCACCGAAGTCGAGCCGATCGAGCGACGCGTGGACACGCTGTTGCGGGCCGAGACCGACGAGGGGACCTACCTCCTCGTCGTGGAGTCGCAGACCGACCCGGACGCCAGGAAGCACCGCAGCTGGCCGTACTACCTCGCCTACCTGCTGGAGAAGTACC
>NZ_JBLRVZ010000054.1:0-58636 GCF_048159505.1 Streptomyces sp. T028 | reverse complement strand
TGGTCTCAACCCGGCTGGCGCTGAAGGCGTAAGACCTCCGGGAGCGCCGCTCCCGGAGGCCGCCTGAGCCAGAGATCCCCCTCAGTCATGAGGGGGAGGATTCAAAGCGGCAACTCGTGTGCGGCGGCGACTGGGAGGAGGACCGGCCTGTGCCTCACGGCGGGCGCGGGCGGGCCCTCACGGCGGGCGCGGGCGTGGCCCTCACGGCGGACGGCCGTCCACGGGGAGGGCACCACCACACCGCCGTAACAGGAGACCGCACGGGGCGTAACACGGCCGAAGCACGCTGAAACGCATGCGGACCACCTCGACGCCCACCCACTGCCCGTACTGCGCCCTGCAGTGCGGGATGGCCCTGTCGCCCCTGCCCACGGGGGGCGTCGAGGTGGTCGAGCGCCCCGACTTCCCGGTGAACCGGGGCGCGCTGTGCGGCAAGGGCCGTACGGCGCCGGCGGTGCTGGCCCCGGGGGTCCGGCTGACCTCCCCGTTGGTGCGCTCCGGGGGCGCGCTCGTGCCGGCCTCCTGGGAGGAGGCACTGGACCGGATCGCCGGGGAGCTGACCCGCGTACGGTCCTCGTACGGCGCCGACGCGCTCGGCGTGTTCGGCGGGGGCGGGCTCACGAACGAGAAGGCGTACGCGCTCGGCAAGTTCGCGCGCGTGGTGCTCGGCACCTCGCAGATCGACTACAACGGCCGCTTCTGCATGTCCTCGGCGGCGGCGGGCGGCATCAAGGCGTTCGGCCTGGACCGGGGGCTGCCGTTCCCGATGGAGGACATCCCCAGGTCGGGCTGTGTGATCCTCGTCGGGTCGAACCTCGCCGAGACCATGCCGCCGTCCCTGCGCTTCTTCCACGAGCTGCGGGAGAACGGCGGCACGCTGATCGTCGTCGACCCGCGCCGCACGAGGACCGCCGAGCAGGCCGATCTGCACCTCGCGCCCCGGCCGGGCACGGACCTCGCGCTGGCCCTCGGACTGCTGCACCTCGTCGTCGCGGAGGGGCGGGTCGACGAGGAGTACGTCGCCGAGCGGACCACCGGCTGGGAGGACGCCCGTGCGGCGGCCATGGCCCACTGGCCGGAGTACGTGGAACGGATCACGGGGGTGTCCGTTCCCCAGCTCCGGGAGACCGTACGGCTGTTCTGCGAGCCGGAGTCCGCGATGGTGCTCACCGCGCGCGGACCCGAGCAGCAGTCCAAGGGGACCGACACCGTCGGCGCGTGGATCAACCTCTGCCTGGCCACGGGCCGCGCGGGCCGGCCGCTGTCCGGATACGGCTGTCTCACCGGCCAGGGCAACGGGCAGGGCGGGCGCGAGCACGGCCAGAAGGCCGACCAGCTGCCCGGCTACCGCAAGCTGGACGACCCGGCGGCGCGCCGGCACGTGGCCGAGGTGTGGGGCGTGGACCCCGACGCGCTGCCCGGCCCCGGACGCAGCGCGTACGAACTGCTGGACGCGCTCGGTACGGACGTGAAGTCCCTGCTGCTGATGGGGTCGAACCCGGTCGTGTCGGCGCCGCGTGCCGCGCATGTCGAGGAGCGGCTGCGGTCCCTGGAGTTCCTCGCGGTCTGCGATGTGGTGCTCTCGGAGACGGCGGCCCTCGCGGACGTGGTCCTGCCGGTCACCCAGTGGGCGGAGGAGACGGGCACGACGACCAACCTGGAGGGCCGGGTGCTGCTGCGCCGGCAGGCGCTCACCCCGCCGGACGGCGTCCGCAGCGACCTGCACGTCATGCACGAGCTCGCGGCCCGGCTGGGCGTGGAGAAGGGCTTCCCGACCGACCCCGAGGAGGTCTTCGAGGAACTGCGCCGGGCCAGCGCGGGCGGAATCGCGGACTACTCCGGGATCACGTATCGCCGGCTGGCGGAGGAGAACGGCGTGTTCTGGCCGTGCCCGGCGCAGGACCCGGCGTCGGTGACAGACCCGTCACCGGCTTCGGCGTCGGCGACGATCCCGGCGTCGGCGACGGCAACGGCGACGGCGATCCCGGCCTCGGGCTCGGGCTCGGCTTCGGGCTCGGGCTCGGGCTCGGCTTCGGGCTCGGGCTCGGGCTCGGCCTCGGGCTCGGGCTCGGGCTCGGCTTCGGGCTCGGGCTCGGCTTCGGGCTCGGGCTCCGCTTCGGGCTCGGGCTCGGCTTCGGGCTCGGGCTCGGCTTCGGGCTCGGGCTCGGCTTCGGGCTCGGGCTCGGCTTCGGGCTCGGGCTCGGCTTCGGGCTCGGCTTCGGCTTCGGGCTCGGCTTCGGCTTCGGGCTCGGCCTCGGCTTCGCCGGAGGACTGCGAGGACGCCGCGCTGGACGCGCTCCCCGACGACCCGGCCCAGGACGCCGAGCTCGCGGAGGCGGCGCGCCCCGGCACTGCGGGCCGAGCGCCGGCGTCCGCGCAGCCGATCCACCCGGGCACCCCCCGTCTCTTCCTCGACCGTTTCGCGACCCCGGACGGGCGGGCCCGGTTCGTGCCGGTCTCGCACCGTCCGAGCGCCGAGGAGCCGGACGACGAGTACCCGGTGCTGCTCACCACCGGACGGGTCGTCTCGCAGTACCAGTCGGGTGCGCAGACCCGCCGGGTGGACGAGCTGAACGCCGCCGCGCCCGGCCCGTTCGTGGAGCTGCACCCGCGGCTCGCGGCGCGGCTCGGGGCGGCCGAGGGTGATCCGGTGGCCGTGGTGTCCCGGCGCGGCCGGGCCGTGGCCCCCGCCCGCATCACCACCGGGATCCGCCCGGACACGGTCTTCATGCCCTTCCACTGGCCCGGCGAGGGCCGCGCCAACACCCTCACCAACCCGGCCCTGGACCCGACCTCGCGCATGCCGGAGTTCAAGGTGTGCGCGGTGCGGGTGGAGATCGCCGCGCCGTAGCCGGGTCCTTCGCCGCACTCGGCGTCGGCCCACAGGCTCTCAGGAGCCGGTCCACCCCGGGAGGGTCGGCAGGATGCGCTGGGCGAGCCGGAGGAGCACCGCGTCGTCCGGGGGTGTGGAGTCCTGGCGCCAGATGGCGATGTCGTAGGAACCGCCGCCGTCCTTCGGGTCCCGGGCGACCACCAGTCTGCGCGTGGGGTGGCCGGGGGCGCTGGAGGTCCTGGCGTCGTCGGGACGGAGGCCGAAGAGGAAGGCGTAGGTCCGGTCCGAGTACAGCACCGCCGGGCGCCCGAGGAATGTGCGCTCCCGCGCGTCGCCGCCCACCAGGTCCGCCATGTCCTTGACGGCGAAGTGGTCGAAGGACGCCGAGAGCTGGACGGAGTACGTGGTCAGCGTGACGTTCATCTCCGGTGCGGGGATGTCGGCGCCGCCCAGGGCGACCGATTCGTCACCGCCGCCGTACGACAGCGCCTTCTCCCCCGGTGTGCCGAGCAGCGTGGCCAGGTCCGGACGGTTCAGCGCCTGGCAGAGCTGGTTCGCGGAGACGTACTTCACGCCCGCCCGCACCATCGTCGGCATCCCTGTGGGCGTCGCCGCCGAGCAGGAGATCGGTCCGGTGGGCGCGGCGGGTGCGCTCTGCTCCACACGCTCGATCTGCTGGAGCTTCCACAGGCCCGCCATCAGCGCCGCCACCACGACGAACGCCGAGGTGATCTGCACCCACGCGTTCGGGCCCCTCTCGGCCACCCTGACTGTCTCGGCTTCCTCGGCCATGTCCCCTGTTACCCCCGGTTCCCCCTGGTCGCGCCAGTTGCGCGCTGGGGGAGCCTAACGGGTGACCGGTGCGCGGCAAAGCGAGTAGTTTTCACACCCTCTTCACGCACTCCCCGCACACCGGCCGCAGTCGAACGGCCAACCCCCCGGGCTCAGTTCACGTTCACGGCGCTCCAGGCCGCGGCGACCGTGCTGTACTCGGTGCTGCCGGAGCCGTAGAGGTCACGGGCGGCGTTGAGGGTCGCCGTCCGCGCGCCCGCGTAGTTCGTCGACGAGGTCATGTAGACCGTCAGCGCCCGGTACCAGATGGCGCCCAGCTTGTCCCGGCCGATCCCGGTGACCGTGGAGCCGTTGGACGTCGGGGAGTTGTAGGTGACTCCGTTGATGGTCTTGGAGCCGCTGCCCTCCGCGAGGAGGTAGGCGAAGTGGTTGGCGACGCCGGAGGAGTAGTGGACGTCGAGGTTGCCGACCGAACTGCTCCAGGAGTCCGCGGAGTTGCCGTCCTTGCTCGGCTTGTCCATGTAGCGCAGGGCGTCCCGGCCGAACCCGGAGCGGACGATCTTCTCGCCGATCAGATAGTCACCGGCGTCGGAGGAGTTGTTCGCGTAGAACTCCACCAGCGAGCCGAAGATGTCGGAGGTGGCCTCGTTCAGGCCGCCGGACTCGCCCGAGTAGGTCAGGTTGGCGGTCTTGGACGTCACGCCGTGGGACATCTCGTGGCCGGCCACGTCCAGCCCGACGAGCGGGCCGAGCTGGGTGCCGTCGCCGTCGCCGTACGTCATGCAGAAGCAACTGTCGTCCCAGAAGGCGTTGTTGTAGCTGTTGCCGTAGTGGACGCGGTTGTAGGAGCCCTTGCCGTCGTTGCCGATGCCGTTGCGGCCGTGGACGTTCTTGTAGTAGTCCCAGGTCACGCCGGTGCCGTACTGCGCGTCGACCGCGGCGGTGGAGCGGTCGGACGTCGTCCCCGTGCCCCAGTGGTTGTCGGTGTCCGTGAAGAGGGTCGCGGGGGCGCGGCTGATGCAGATGCCGAAGATGCACAGGTCGGTCTTGTTGGCCGCGTCACCGGTGTACGTGTTCCCGCGGGTCGGGTCCTTCAGCTGGTACGTGGATCCCGAGAGCGTGGTCTCCAGCGGGACCGTGCCGCCGTACAGGGACTTGCCGTCGCCCGTGGCGGTCTCGATGGAGTCCCAGGCGTCGATCCGGTCGCCGGTGCGCGCGTCGGTCAGCACCGTGCGGGCGACCGGGTTGCCGAGGGAGTCCAGACCGACCGCGTTCGTCCGCCAGGCCAGTTTCGGGGTGCCGTGCAGGGCGTCGACGACCAGCTGCGGCTTGGCCTTGACCTGCTTGAGGGTCTCGCCGAGGTGGGCGGCGCGCAGGGCGTTCACGGCGGCGTCGGCGGCCTTGGGCGCGGAGAGCTTCGGGGTGATGGTCGGCAGCGAGATCGCCGCCCGCGTCGCCCGGTTCGCGCTGCGGTAGGTGCCGTCGGGCGCGAGGTGGACCACGAAGTCACCGCCCAGGACGGGGAGTTCGCGGTAGGTGCGGTCGTAGCGGACGTGCTGGGTGCCGTCCTTGTCGATGACGACGTCCCGGACGGCGGTGTCCTGGGTGGTGGTCAGCCCCAGGCTCGCGGCGTGGTCGGCGAGGGCGGCCGCGGCGTGGTCGAGCGCGGTGGCGCGGGTGGGTCTGCCGGCCGCGTCGGCGGCGGGGGAGAGTACGGCGGCCAGCAGGGTCGCCGTGGTGACGGCGATGCCGGCGGTGGCGAGACGGGAACCTCGGACGTGCTGCCGTATCCGACTCATCGGTCTGCTCGGTCTCCTCGGAAAGGCGCCGGGTGGGCGCGTGTGGGGGAGGCTCATGAAGCCGTGGTGAGATTTAAGTGGGCATGACATTTCATGTCCATAGCGCTTCTGGTCAGGAGCCGTGAGGGGCCGGTGAGAGGAGAGAATCGTTTCCGTGAGCACCCCGACCACCCCGCCCCACTCCCGCCTCCCGTTCTTCGTCTACGGCACCCTCCGCCCCGGCGAGGTCAACCACGACCTCTTCCTGCGCGGCCGCACCCTGCGCGAGGAACCGGCCCGGCTGACGGGCGCCGTGCTCTACGACGGCCCCGGCTACCCGTACGCCGTCGAGGAGCCCGGCGGGGTCGTGGCCGGCGAACTCGTCACCGCCCGCCCCGGGACGTTCGCGCGACTGGTGGCCGAACTGGACCGGTTGGAGGAGTACACGCCCGGCGATCCGCGCAACCTGTACGAGCGAGTGGCCCGCGAGGTGACGACGGCCGACGCCGGTCCCGCGCTCGCCTGGGTCTACGTGGCGGCCCCGCGGGTGGTCGCCCGGCTGCGCGCCCGGGGACGACTGGTCGAGGGCGGCGACTGGCTCGCGCGGCGCTGAACGGTCACCCGTTCACACCCCCTCCGGGCGCTTTTCCACCGCGTCCCGCCCCTACCCCGGTGACCTGCCGAAACGGCCGTCGGCCCGCGCACGCCCCGACACCCGTTCATCCCATTCCTGACGGCCCCTCAGGAAGCGCGCTCGCCGTGCGGGGACTTACCTCGGAAGGGCAGCAACGCGATCCGAGGCGCTCGATCGAGGGAGCACAGATGCGACGTACCACCCGTCTGCTGACCGGCACCGCGCTCGCCGTCGCCGTCGCGGGCGGGATCGCCGTCCCGGTGTACGGAGCGCGGGGCGCGGGCGGGACCCTGGAGATCCACCCCGTCGGCGTCGTCCCCGGCGACCCGGTCACGGTGAACACCGCGGCGTGCGGCGCGGACGGGACGGCGTCGGGCGACGCGGGCGCGGTGGGCGCCGGACGGTTCACGCTGGTACAGAGCGCGCACCGGGGCGAGGCGATCGGGGGGTTCCGGGTGCCGCCGAGCGCGCAGCCGGGGACGTACGAGATCGTCGCGCAGTGTGCGCGGGGCGGTCGGCGGCTCACCGGGGACCTGGTGGTGACGCTGGCCTCGGCACGGCAGCCGGTGGCTCCGCGCGGAAGTGTGAAGACGGGGGTCGGCGGCGCACTCGGCCCCGACCCCGTGCAGACCGCGGCCGGTGTGGCGGCACTCGCCGTCGCCGCCGCGGGCGGTACCTGGCTCCTGCATCGCCGGGCGAGAGGCGACGGGATCTGACGGACACCCTCCGCTGTCCGTCCACCGGTACCGCATGTCCCCTCCCCCTCCGGGCCCGACGCCCCTCGCGGCCCGGAGGGGGGTACGGGGCGACCCGTAGGAGAAGGGCCCGTACGGGATAGGAGGGTTGCGATGCGCGGGGTCGGCAACACCCTCATAGCGGGCGTCACCGTGACCGCCCTGTGCGCGGGCGCGTGGCTGCTGCACAGCGGCGCCGAGACGCACGCCCCGCCCCAGCCGTCCGCCGCGCAGGCGCACACGGGCGACGACGATACGGGTATTACGGATCTTACGGGTATACGGTCCTCCCCGGCCCCGCACCCGGCCCTGCCCCCGTCCCCGCCCGACCGGATCCGCATCCCCGCCCTCCATGTCGACGCCCCGCTGACCGGTCTCGCGCTGACCCCGGCCGGTGGTCTCGACGCCCCGCCCGCCGACCGGAAGAACCTGGCCGGCTGGTACGAGGCCGGGACGACCCCCGGCGAGCGGGGCACCGCGATCGTCGCGGGCCACGTCGACAACGCCGACGGCCCGGCCGTCTTCTACGACCTCGGCGCCCTGCGCAGGCACAGCGCCATCGAGGTGGACCGCCGGGACGGCACGGTCGCCGTCTTCACCGTGGACGCGGTCGAGGTCTACGACGCCCGCCGCTTCCCCGACACGAAGGTCTACGGCGCCGCCGCCCGCCCCGAGCTACGGGTGATCACCTGCGGCGGAAGCTACTCGAAGGAGACCGGCTACCAGGGCAACGTGGTCGTGTTCGCCCATCTCACGGGCAGCCACTGAGGCACCGCGGGCCCAACCGGTCAGGAACCGGTCAGGAACCGCCACATATCTCATCCAC
Source organism: Streptomyces sp. T028 (assembly GCF_048159505.1). NCBI lineage: Bacteria > Bacillati > Actinomycetota > Actinomycetes > Kitasatosporales > Streptomycetaceae > Streptomyces > Streptomyces sp. T028. Next base: position 51,039 of record NZ_JBLRVZ010000054.1, on the reverse strand, counting down.
ATGTTCAGAAGACAATCTTGACCAGAAGCCACGAAATGTTCAACATTCAATCGTGGCCTTATGGAGCATGGACTCATCGAGCATGGACTTATCGCGTGTGGACGCGGTCGTGCGCCAGGACGCCGCGCTACTGGAGGAGGATCTGCGCGAGTTCCTCCGTTCACCGGCCCTCGGGCCGGTCCCGGGAGGCGCGCCGGAGGCGGTGTACGAGGCGGCGCTGCGGCACGCCCTGTACGAACCGGTGGCGGACGCCCTCGGCTCCAAGGTGGGCCAGCAGGCGCTGCCGCCGACCGCGGACGCACCCGGCGGCAGGGCCCCGCTGCGGCCGTCGATGGTGTACTGGGCCTACCGCAACTACCGGGGTTTTCCCGGTGATCCGGGGGACGAGTCGGCCGCGGCGGACCTGGCGGTGATCCGGCGGGCGGCCGTGGCCGTCCGGGTCCTGCTGAAGGCCGCCGTCGCGCTGGACGACATCCAGGACGGCAGCGACGTCCGGTACGGCGAGGCCGCGCTGCATGTGACGCACGGGGTGCCGATGGCGCTCAACACCGGTTCCTGGCTGGTGGCGGCGGCGCTGCGGCACGCGGCGCAGCCGGCGGTGGTGGACCGGCTGCTGCGGGCGGTGGCGGACGGCTTCACCGGCCAGGCGGCGGACCTGGCGACCCGGTCGCCGCACATCCGCGCCGGTCTGCTGGCCGCGCCCCACGAGGAGCGGGTGCGGTACTGGGAGTCGATGGCGGCCCTGAAGACCGGGACGTTGTTCTGGATGCCGCTCGACGCGGCGATCGCCGGCCTGGGCGTGATCGAGGAGGACAGGCACGTCCTCGACTCGGCCATGCGTCGGCTCGGACTGGCGAGCCAGTTGTTCAACGATCTCACCGACGTCGTACCGGAGTTCGGCGGCGCGAACACCCACGAGGACTTCGACGCGCTCGGCAACCGGGTGTTCCTGGAGCTGCTCGGTTCCCGGGAACCCGACGGCGGGGACCTGAAGGGCTTCGTGCTCGGCCATCCCCGCCTGCGGGAGACCGTCGGCGCGCTGGCCGCCGAGGCGGTCGAGCTGAAGCGGACGGCGAAGGACGCCGTGCACGGTGTGTGCCGGTCCGAGCCGAGCGCCGCCTACTTCGACCTGACGATCGAACGCAAGGGCCATCTCATCGACCGCCTCCTGGAGACGGTCCGGCGCGGGAGCCCCGTATGACGGCACACCGACCCACGAGGCCGGACCAACCCGCACCGGCAGACCAGCCCGCGAGGGCCACCGCGGCCGAGCGTCTGCGTTCCGGCACGCGCGCGTGGCACGACGCCCTGGAGGCCACCGGTTTCGCGCTCGCGATGCTCGCCGGAACCCTCCCCCTGGACCGGTACGTCGGCCAGCTGGCGGCCCAACGGACGGTGCTGAAGGCCCTGGAGGACGAGCTCTCCCGCGCCACCGACCCCGCCGTCACCCGGGTGTGGTCCCCCGACCTGGTCAAACTCCCCCTGGTCGAACGCGACCTGCGCCACTTCGGCGGGTCGTGCACCGCACCGGAGCGATGGGCGGCCGAGGAGTCCCGTTCCTTCGCGGACGAGATACGGCGGACCGCGGCGGACACCCCCCGCGAGCTGCTCGGCTTCCTGTACGTCCTGGAGGGCTCCACCCTGGGCGCGCTGTTCCTGCGCCGCTACGTCAGCGCCGCCTACCGGCTGACCGGCACGGACGGACTCGCCTACTACGGCAGCGGCGACCGCGCCCGCTGGACCCGCCTCACCGCCCGCCTCGACGAGACGCTCACCGCCCCCGACGCCCAGGACCAGGTCCTCACGGCGGCCGAACGCGCCTACCGGCACACGGCGGCCATCAGCCAAGCCCTGTCGACGGGCCTGACCTGCTGACCACCTCACGCCGAAGGGCATGATCAGGACCCCACGGGTGACCTCACACACCCCCTCCCACCGGCCCCGGAAACCCTCACACCCACCCCCGCCCCCCGCTGAGGGCAGCGTTCCTCGCGGGAAACAACCGTGATGCGACCGGGTAACCTCCGCACCGCACGCTCAATGGCATGACCTCGAATTCGCGTGTGGTGGTGATCGGCGCCGGCCTCGCGGGCGTACGACTCGCCCGCCGGCTCGGTGAGCTGGGCAGGCCCGCGCTGCTCGTCGGCGACGAGGAGCACCGCCCGTACAACCGGGTCCTGCTCGCCGAGGTGCTGGCCGGCCGGTACGCCCCCGAGGTGATCGCGCTGCCCGCGCCCGCCGGACTGGTCCGGGCCAAGGTCACCGGCATCGACCGTACCCGGCAGACCGTGGCCTGCGCGGACGGCTCGGAGATCGCATACGACACGCTGGTCCTCGCCACCGGCTCCAACCCGGTGCTGCCGCCCCTGCGCGGACTGTTCACCCCCGACCACGTGCTGCCCGAGGGCGTCCACGCGTTCCGCACCATGGACGACTGCCTGGGCCTGTCGAAGGCCGTACGGCCCGGCGTGCGCGCGGTCGTCATCGGCGGCGGGCTCCTCGGGGTCTCCGCGGCCCGTGCCCTCGCGATGCGCGGCGCGCAGGTCGTCCTCGCCCAGCAGTCCGAGCGGCTCATGGAACGCCAGCTCGACCCCGGCGCCTCCGCGCTGGTCCTGCGCCACCTCAGGGACCTCGGCGTCGAGGTCCACACCGAGTGCCGGGTGCGCGACGTGCGCTGCGTCGGCGGCGCGGTCCGCTCCGTCGAGATGTCCGACGGCTACGCCCTCGACGCCGATCTGGTGGTGCTGGCCTGCGGGGTCTCCCCGCGCGCCGGTCTCGCCAAGGAGGCGGGGCTCGCCGTCCACAAGGGCATTCTGGTCGACGACGAACTGCGCACCTCCGACCCGCACATCCGCGCGATCGGCGACTGCGCCCAGCACGACGGGACCGTGTACGGCCTCGCCGCGCCGGCGCTCGAACAGGCCGACGCCCTCGCCGAGTCGCTCGCCGGCGACCCGGCCGCCCGCTACGGCGGCACCCGCGTCCTCACCCGGCTCACCCTCTCCGGGAACAGCGTCTTCGACCTCGCCGCGTTCGGCGAGACCGAACCGCGCCCCGGCGACGACGTCGTGCAGCTCGCCGACGCCACCCGGGGGACCTACCGCAAGGTCGTCGTCCGCGACGACCGCCTGGTCGGCGGGGTCCTCGTCGGCGAACTCGGCACCGTCGGCGCGCTGGCGCGCGCCTGGGAGGGAGCAGAGCCGCTCCCGTCCGACGGCGGCCCCCTGCTCCACCTGCTCACCAACGATGGAGGCTCCTGATGACCGCCACCCCGGGGCCCACCCCCACGATCGTGCTCGTCGGCCACGGCATGGTCGGCCAGCGCTTCCTCGAGGCGCTCGCCGAGCGCGGCCTGACCGCCACGCACCGCGTGGTCGTGCTCTGTGAGGAGCCGCGCCCCGCGTACGACCGTGTGGCGCTCACCTCGTACTTCTCGGGCAAGACCCCCGAGGACCTCTCGATGACCGACATGGAGTTCATCGCGACGCACGGCATCGAGCTGTACGTCGGCGACCCGGCCGTCGGCGTCGACCGTGAGGCCCGGAAGGTCACCGCCAAGTCGGGTCAGGTCTTCGAGTACGACATCCTCGTCCTCGCCACCGGCTCGTTCCCCTTCGTGCCGCCGGTCCCGAACAAGGACGCCGAGGGCTGCTTCGTCTACCGCACGATCGAGGACCTCCTCGCGATCGAGGAGTACGCGAAGACCGCGACGACGGGTGCCGTGGTCGGCGGCGGTCTGCTCGGCCTGGAGGCGGCCGGCGCCCTGAAGGGCCTCGGACTCACCTCCCACATCGTGGAGTTCGCGCCCCGGCTGATGCCGGTGCAGGTCGACGAGGGCGGCGGCGCGGCTCTGCTGCGCACCATCGAGGAGATGGGCCTGACCGTCCACACGGGCGTGGGCACGCAGGAGATCGTGGTCGGCGACGCCGGTGCCGTCACCGGTATGAAGCTGTCCGACGGCTCCGAACTCGCCACCGACCTGGTGGTGTTCAGCGCCGGTGTCCGGCCGAGGGACCAACTCGCCCGCGACTGCGGCCTGTCGGTCGGCGAGCGCGGCGGCATCGCGGTCGACGAGCAGTGCCGTACGGTGAACGACCCGCACGTGTTCGCGATCGGCGAGTGCGCGCTGGCGGCGGACGGCCGGGTCTACGGCCTGGTCGCCCCGGGTTACGAGCAGGCGGAGACGGCCGCGGCAACCATCGCCGCCGACGAGGCCGCCTTCACCGGCGCCGACCTGTCCACCAAGCTCAAGCTCCTCGGCGTGGACGTGGCCTCCTTCGGCGACGCGCACGGCACCACCTCCGACTGCCTCGACGTCGTCTACTCCGACTCCCGCGCGGGCCTGTACAAGAAGCTGGTGATCGGCCGCGACGGCACGCTGCTCGGCGGCATCCTGGTCGGCGACGCGGAGGCGTACGGCACGCTGAAGGCCTTCACCGGTTCCGTCCCGCCGGTCTCCCCCGAGTCGCTGGTCCTGCCGGCCGGTGCGAGCGGCGGCGCCCAGCTCGGCCCGTCCGCCCTCCCGGACGAGGCGGTCATCTGCTCCTGCCACAACGTCAGCAAGGGCGCGATCCGCAGCGCGGTCACCGAGCACCGGTGCACCACCGTGCCCGAGGTCAAGAAGTGCACCAAGGCCGGTACGGGCTGCGGCAGTTGCGTCAAGGTCCTCGGCCAGCTGGTCACCGCCGAGCTGGAGGCGTCCGGCGTCGAGGTCGACAAGGGCCTGTGCGGCTGCTTCTCGCAGACCCGCGAGGAGCTGTACGAGATCGTCCTCGCCCTGCGCATCAACACCTACCAGGGCCTCCTCGACCGCTACGGCCGCGAGGACGCCCGGGGCGGCGACGGCTGCGAGATCTGCAAGCCGACGGTGGCGTCGATCATCGCCTCCCTCGCTCCCACGATCGGCGCGAGCGGCTACGTCCTGGAGGGCGAGCAGGCGGCCCTTCAGGACAGCAACGACCACTTCCTCGCCAACCTGCAGAAGAACGGCTCGTACTCGGTCGTCCCTCGCATCCCCGGCGGTGAGATCACCCCCGAGGGCCTGATCGTGATCGGCGAGATCGCCCGCGACTTCGGCCTCTACACGAAGATCACCGGCGGCCAGCGGATCGACATGTTCGGCGCCCGGGTCGAGCAACTCCCCCTCATCTGGACCCGGTTGGTGGACGCGGGCTTCGAGTCCGGCCACGCGTACGGAAAGTCGCTGCGGACCGTCAAGTCCTGCGTGGGCCAGACCTGGTGCCGCTACGGCGTCCAGGACTCCGTCCGCATGGCGATCGACCTGGAGCTGCGCTACCGGGGACTGCGCTCCCCCCACAAGCTCAAGTCGGCCGTCTCGGGCTGCGCCCGCGAGTGCGCCGAGGCCCAGTCCAAGGACTTCGGCGTGATCGCCACCTCCAACGGCTGGAACCTGTACGTCGGCGGCAACGGCGGCGCCACCCCGCGCCACGCGGACCTGCTGGCCCAGGACCTCTCCGACGCCGAGCTGATCCGCCTGATCGACCGCTTCCTGATGTTCTACATCCGCACCGCGGACCGTCTGGAGCGCACCTCCACCTGGCTGGAGCGGATCCCCGGCGGCCTGGACCACGTCCGTGACGTGGTCGTGGAGGACTCCCTCGGCATCTGCGAGGAGCTGGAGTCCCTGATGACCGCCCACGTGGCGCACTACGCCGACGAATGGGCCACCACCATCAACGACCCCGAGAAGCTCGCCCGGTTCGTGTCCTTCGTCAACGCCCCGGACACCCCCGACCCGGTCGTCGGCTTCGTCCCCGAGCGCGACCAGATCAAGCCCGACCTGCCGCTGCTGACCATCGGCCACCGTCCCCTGGAAGGGAGCGCCCAGCGATGACCCTGGCACCCGAGACGACCGACCTGAAGATCCAGCTGCGCCTGGACGAGGACTGGTTCACCGTCTGCGACCTGACCGCGCTGACCCCGGGCCGCGGCGTGGCCGCGCTGCTGCCCGACGGCCGCCAGGTCGCCCTCTTCCGCGACCGCGCCGGCGAGCTGTACGCCGTCGACAACCGCGACCCGTTCGGCGGCGCGGCGGTCCTCTCCCGCGGCCTGACCGGCACCCACCAGGGCCGCCCGTTCGTCGCCTCGCCGCTGCTCAAGCAGCGCTTCGACCTCGTGTCGGGCGAGTGCCTGGACGACGAGACGGTACGCATCGCGACGTACGAGGTGCGGGCGGCGGCCTGAGTTCCGCGTACTTCTGAAGCCCCACGGTGACCCGGGTCAGCGTCGACCCGGGTCACCGTCGGTTTTCGGGACGGGGCGGGGTCACCGTCCGCCGGGTGCCGCCGTCTGGAGGGGTCTTCCAGGGCGCTGTGCGGGGATCGCCGTACCTCCGCCCCCGCCACCGCCCCCGCCACCGCTACCGCCACCGGCCCGGGCCGGTGCCGCCGGCAGCCGGATCACCGCGTCGAGACCGCCGAGCGGCGCCCGCCGTAGGACCGCCTCGCCCCCGCTCGCGTGCGCGAGGCGCTGCACCAGGGCCAGCCCCAGCCCCGTACCGCCTTTCGGGGCGTCCGGAGCACGCCAGAACCGGTCGAAGGCACGCCGGCGCTGCTCCTCGGACATCCCGGGCCCCTCGTCCATGACGTGCAGCTCGACCCAGCCCGGGCTCGACGTACGGTGCGGGAAACGGCGCTCCTGGAGCGCGGGCCGGCGTGGGTCGACGGAGACCGTGGAACCCGGCGGCGACACCCGCAGGGCGTTGGAGAGCAGGTTGTCGAGGATCTGCTCCACCGCCCCCGGCAACGCCAGCACCTCGCCGGTGTAGTCCCCGGCCAGCGCGAGCCACACACCGTGCTGCTCGTACAGCGGGGTCCAGGCGCGATGGCGTTCCGCGCACACCTGCCCCAGGTCCACCGGCTCGCGTTCGGCCGCGCTCTCGTCGAGCCGGGCCATCGCCAGCAGCCCCTCGACCATCCGGGCCAGCCGGTCGGTCTCGGTGAGCGCGGCGGTGAGCGAGCCCCGGGCGTTCAGGGCGATGTCGTTCTCCAGGTTCTCCAGCCGCAGCCGCAGCGCCGCGAGCGGGGTCTTCAGCTGGTGCGAGGCCTCACCGGCGAAGGCCCGCTGGGAGGCCAGCAGGTGTTCCAGACGAGCGGCGGTGCGGTTGAAGGTGGCGGCCAGACTGCGCACCTCCGGCGGCCCCTTGGTGATCGCCACCGGTACGGCGGTGCCGCCGACGGCCAACTCGTTGGTGGCGTACTCCAGTTCACGGATGGGTCGGCCGGTCCAGCGGGCGATGCCGAACCCGACCACGACGACGGCGGTCAGCGCGGCGAGGCCACCAAGGCCCAGCAGCAGCCACACGTGATGTACCCGGTCGGCCACCATCCTCGTCGGCACGGTGATCCGTACGGCACCCTGCTCCTCGGCGCCGTGCCGTACGGGGGTGGCCACCGCCAGGTACTCCACCCCGCCGATGGTCGACGTCCGCACGTCAGCCGTCGCGGTCCCGCGCAGTGCGGCGGCGATGCCCGGCCAGTCGGCGAGGCGGGACTCCTCGGCCGCGCCGAGCGGATGCGAGGTGGCCAGCAGCACGCCGTCCTGGTCGACGATCAGCACCTTTCCGCCGATGCGCGCGGCACAGTGCGCGGCACGCTCGGGCAGATCCTGTGCGGCCCGGCCCGCCGAGACCGACAGTGAGGCGAACGCCGACACCGACTCCGCCTCGTCCTTCGCCGCGTTGATCACCCGCTCGCGCTCGGCCCGCGAGTAGACGTAGCCGAGCGGGATCTCCAGGGCGAGCAGGAGCAGAGCGGCGAGCGTGAGGTAGCTGAGGAGCAGCCGGCGGGTCATCAGTAGGCCGCCGAGGGGTGGGGGGTGGGGAGGGGGCGGGTGAAGGGGCGGGGGTGGTCGTACTGGGGCTGCTGGTACGGGTCCGGATAGGGGGACGGGTCCTGGTAGCCGGAGGACTCGTAGTCGGAGGGCAGCGGGTAGCTGGAGGGCTGGTAGCCGGAGGGCTGGTAGCTGGAGGGCTGGTACTGCTGTGAGTCATCGGGGGTGGGCGGCCGGGTGTGGACCGCCAGCCGGAAGCCGACCCCGCGCAGGGTCTGGATCCAGGCCGGGTTGCCCAGCTTCCGCCTCAGGGTGGCGACATGCACGTCGAGTGTCTTGGTCGGCCCTTCGTAGTGCGGATCCCAGACCCGGTCGAGGATCTGCTGCCGCGAGTACACCGCGCCCGGATCCTCGGTGAGCAGCGCGAGCAGTTCGAACTCCTTGGGCGTCAGTGTCACGGCCCGCTCCCCCACCCACACCTGCCGCGTCCGCCGGTCGACGACGAGCGGGCCGACGGCACCGCCGAGAGGCTCCACTCCCGCTGCAGGTGGCGCTGCAGGCGGCGCTGCCGGAGCCGGAGCCGGTGGCGCGAACTCCCGTTCCGCCAGCCCCCGATGGGTCCGCCGGGTCACCGCACGCACACGGGCCACCAGCTCCCGCATGCTGAACGGCTTCGCGAGGTAGTCGTCGGCGCCCAGTTCGAGACCCAGCACCCGGTCGGCCTCCTCGCCCCGCGCGCTGAGGATGATGATGGGCACGTCGGAGGTCTGCCGGATCCCGCGGCACACGTCGATGCCGTCCACGTCGGGCAACCCCAGGTCGAGCAGGACGACATCGCCGTACGGACCTCTCAACCCCTCGTTCCCGGTGCTGACGTGATGCACCGTCAGCCCGAAGTGTCCGAGACCCTCGACGAGCGGTTCGGCGATCGTGTGGTCGTCCTCGATGAGCAGGACTCGTACGCCCATGCGTTCCCGTCTCTCCCGTGAACCGAATTAGCGTGTTCCCGTGTTCCCGTGTTCCGTGGACAGGCCACGCTACAAGAGCGACCGATAAAACGCCGTATCGATCCGAGGATTGTGAGAAGCGGCTCAGCCGGGGATGACACGAGACGAAAACTGTCCCATTTTTGTCGGCGGTTTAGTGTTCCTCTAACCTTCGCCTGGCACAGCCCCCTCTACGGTGTTGACCTGGGACGCAAGCACCGGGAGGATTCATGAAGGCACTGCTGGACCGCGCCCGCTCGTTCCAACGGCGGGTCGACTTCGAAAGCGGCGAATACCAGCGACTGGCCGAAGGACAATACCCCGAGGCATTGTTCATCACCTGCTCCGACTCACGGGTGATTCCAGCCCTGATAACGGGTGCGCGACCCGGTGAGATATTCGAGCTGCGAAACGCGGGAAACATCGTTCCGCCGCACGGCAGGAAGAGCGCCTCGGGCGAGGCCGCCACCATCGAGTACGCGCTGGAGGTGCTCGGCGTTCAGGACATCGTGGTGTGTGGCCACTCCCACTGCGGTGCGATGGGCGCGATCAAGTCGGGCGACGACCTGTCCGCGAAGCTGCCCGGCGTGGACGCCTGGCTGCAACTGGCCCGGCCGCGACTGGCCCCCGTCCTGGACGGCGCCATGGAGGATCCCCGGTTGCCGGACGTCGCGAAGCTGAACGTCGTCAACCAGCTGGCGGTACTGCGCAGTCACCCGGCCGCACGCCGACGGCTCGTCAGCGGACGGCTACGGCTGCACGGCTGGTACTACGAGGTGGACACCGGCCGGGTGCACGAGCTGGACGAGGACGGCCTGTTCCGGGTGCACGCGGCATGAGCGGCGCACACGCGACGAGGACGCGCGGAGCGAGGGCCCGCGACACAAGGGCGTTCGCCCCGAGGGACCGTACGACGGACACGGCCAAGGCGCCAACGGCCGGAAAGGGACCGTCCGCCGGGAAGGGGCAGGGGAAGGAAAAGGGCCCGAAACCCGACCTGGCCACGGAGATCACCGCGTCCCTGGTGGTCTTCCTGGTCGCGCTCCCCCTCTGCATCGGTGTGGCCGTCGCCTCCGGTGTCCCCGCCGAGCTGGGCATCATCTCGGGTGTCATCGGCGGTCTGGTGATGGGCGCGATGCGCGGCAGCACGCTCCAGGTGAGCGGTCCGGCCGCCGGTCTCGCGGCGCTGGTCGCGGAGACGGTGCTGGAGTACGGCGTGGCGATGCTGGGCGTGATCGTCCTGTTCTCCGGCCTCCTGCAGATGGTGCTGGGCGTGGTGAGACTGGGCCGCTTCTTCCAGGCGATCTCGCTCGCCGTAGTCCAGGGCATGCTGGCCGGCATCGGTCTGCCGCTGATGTTCAGCCAGGCGTACCCGGCGATGGACGCGAAGGCGCCCGGCTCCCCGATCGAGAACATGGCGGGCATCCCGGGTCTCCTCACGGACACCTTCGCCGACCCGCAGGCACTGATCGCGGCGGGCCTCGCCGCCGTCACGGTCGTCCTGAGCTTCCTGTGGAAGAAAGCACCGGGCCCGGTCAAGAAGATCCCGGCGGCCCTGGTCGCGGTCGGTATCGGCATCGGGATCGCGGCGATCCCGGGCGTCGAGATCAGAACGCTCCAGGTGGGCAACCTGCTGGCCTCGGTGACCGTACCGGGCCCGGAGCAGTTCGCGGGCCTGGCGGACGCCGGAATCATCACGGCGGTCCTCACCTTCACGGTGATCGCCTCCGCCGAGTCCCTGTTCACGGCGGCCGCGGTGGACCGTATGCACGACGGTGCGCGCACCCGTTACAACCCCGAGCTGATCGCCCAGGGCGCCGGCAACACGGTCGCGGGTCTGCTCGGCGCGCTCCCCATCACGGCGGTGGTGGCCCGTAGCTCGGCGAACGTCCAGGCGGGTGCGAAGACCCGTATCTCCCGCACCCTGCACGGCCTGTGGCTGCTGGCCTTCGCTCTCCTCCTCCCCCAGGTCCTCGCCCTGATCCCGATCTCGGTCCTGGCGGGCGTACTCGTCCACAGCGGCTGGAAACTCTTCGCCCCCGAGGAGTTCCCGAAGATGTGGCGGCAGGACCGAGGCGAGTTCGCGGTCATGACAGTGACCACCCTGGTCATCGTGGCGACAGCGCTCCTGGAGGGCGTCCTCATCGGCCTGGCGGCGGGCATCGTCCTGGCGGCGATCCGCATGTCGCAGACAGTGATCCGCCAGCACCTCGAGGAGGACACAGCGAAGGTGGTCATGGCGGGCAACGCGACCTTCCTGCGACTCCCCCAGGTCATCGAGGCCCTGGAGTCCGCCGCCGAGTCCGGCAGACCCCGCATCCGCCTCGACCTCACCGGCGTGACCCACCTGGACCACGCCTGCCGCAGCCAGGTGGAACAGTTCACCGCCCAGCAGCGCGCCAAGGGCCTACGGGTAGAACTCCTGATGCCGGGCCCTGCCAAACAACCCCCACCGCCCGCCCCCGAGGAAACCCCCTGGCCCTCCGACCCGAAAACCGACTGGTCCCCTCCCCCCGCCACCACCCCCGGCCCGACCGCCGAGTGGTTCTACCTGGACACGACCCCCATGCCGGAGGAGTACACACCGGGTTACTCAGGAAGGCTTTGAGGGGGCTGGGGCTAGGCTCGTGGTTGATCACGGTTACCTACGAGGGGGGTTCCGAGGTATGAGCGGAAGAGTGACGGCGGTCAGCAGCAACGGGGAGTACTCGTTCACCAAGCCGAACCGGGACAGCGTCAGACTGCTCGCCGGGCTCGGTGTGGAGGGGGACGTGCACGCCGGTGTGACGGTCAAACACCGCTCGCGCGTCGCGCAGGATCCCACCCAGCCGAACCTGCGCCAGGTCCACCTCATTCATGAGGAGCTCTTCGCCGAGGTCGGCGAAGAAGGGTTCGAGGTCGCGCCCGGCGAACTCGGCGAGAACATCACCACGCGCGGTATCGATCTGCTCGGTCTGCCGGTCGGCACGTTGCTGCGCATCGGAGACTCCGCGGTCCTGGAAGTCACCGGCCTGCGCAATCCCTGCCTGCAGATCGACAACTTCCAGGGCGGACTGCTGAAGCAGGTCGTCGGCCGCGACGAGGCGGGGAACATCGTGCGCAAGGCCGGAATCATGAGCATCGTGAGGGAAGGCGGCGTGGTGCGCCCCGGCGACGCGATCGAATGGGAACTCCCCAACGGTCCGCACCGCCCCCTGGACCGGGTCTGACCAGCCAGGAAAGCGGGCGGGGCGCAAAGTGTGCGCACAGTCTCAGCGACACGCCGTGCCGGCGGCGTGTCGCTGAGACTCTCACGACACTATGCAAGTGCCGTCCCTCTGCTCCCCGCGTCTCCCGGCCGTCAGTCCCGTCGGATCAGCTCGGGGTCGATCCGCCGTCCGATCAACGGCAGGGACCCAAGGGCGGCGATCACTACGGCCCCAAGGGCGCAGGCCAGCAGCAATGGCACCCCGGCCCCGTCCCAGAAAACCGCTCCCCCACCGGTGACGAGATAGCTGGACTCGGCCGCCTTGCCGGCGACGACCGCCAGCGCCAGACCTACGGCGAGCGGCAAGACGACCTGTGTCACCTGCACGGCTCGTAGTGTACGGGGCCGCGCGCCGAGCAAGGCGAGGGCGGTGACCTGCGGTCGGCGCTCAACTGCACGGTCAGCAGCGGCAACAAGGTATGCGGCCATACCGATGATCAGACCGAGAACCATACCCATGGCGAGGATCGTCTTGACCACGGTGATCTGCTGAAGGGCGGTCACCACGACGCCAGGCGTATCGACCTTCGCGGTCGGATCGACCCCGCCGATACCGTCCAAGACCGAGCGGACGGTATCAGGAGCCGAGCTGCTGGCCAGAATGAGGGTGGCGTCCTCAGGCCGGAAACCATCAGGCAGGTAGGACGGAGGGATGATCACATCACCGCTACTCAGTGGCGAAATTCCGGCTTCATCATGGAAGATCACCTGCGCATTCGGTACCCGAACAGTCGTCACATGCCGTTCGCCAGCCGCGTTCCTGAGATGGAACGGAAAGTTTGCACCGGGCCTGCTGTCATCGTTGTAGAGCTCCTGCGGGTTCACCACCCGGAAAGGTCGCCCCTCCAGGCACTGTCCGATACCGGGAACCATCCCGCGAAGCTGATCACACGTGGCGACCATGGCGTAGATCACAGGTGGAAATTCGACTTCCGGGTCAGACCAAGAATGGGTATGCATCCCGTGCCCACGCACACCCGCTACGGCCTCGAAGGCCCTCTGCCGCTCCTGGGTGACGTCGTGCAAAGAGAGTTCGTACGACTGAACGGGCGAGGTGTTCTTGGAGACCTGGTCCAGCTCGATCAGTACACCCTGCGCCAGCGACGCGGCGTACACCAGTAGCACGAGTCCCGTCGCAACCCTCAGGACGCCACCCGGTTCCACCTCGTTGCGTCTCATCGCCAGACCTAGTGGCAGCGAGCGACTGGTGTGCGCCACCCTCCGGGCCAGGCTCCGGGAGAGGATCGGGAGCGACAGCACGAGTCCGATGCCTACCAGGACAACCGCGAGCGGCATCAAGATCGATGAGAGTGAGGTGTCCCGAGGCGCGTGCCCTGTCGCGCCCGCCACGCAGTATCCGGTGACGATACCCAGTCCTGGAAGGAGTGGGAGGAGCCCCCACTTGGCCGGCGGCTTCTCAACCCCGCTACGCCTCACAGCCAGCGGGTTCGCCGCAGCCTTTCTGGCTCCGACCGCTCCGGCGACCCAAGCAAGCGCTGGACAACCGATCAGGCAGACAAGGGTGGCGGACAGGGACAACGATCCGTCGGACGGATACCACCGGAAACCAGGAAGACCGACGCGGGAGATGAGTTGGTTGACCGCCGCATAACTCCCCAGGCCGAGTACCGCTCCAAGCAGAGCCGCAGCGACCGTCTCGGCCGCGTTGACGCGCTGAACGCCCTTCTTGCTCAGCCCGACCAACCGCAGGGCAGCAAGCCGACGAGCCCGCGCGGCAGCGGACAACCGCGCGCACACGGACAGATAGACGGCCAATGGAAGCAGCACGACACCTGCAAGGGTGAATCGGACGATGTCCAGCGTCGAGGGCTCCACCGTTTCATCATGTGTATAGGGCTTCCCGTATGACGTTACGGGCCGACCATCCTTCAGATCGTCCCGCGCCACGCCGATGTACGCGTACAACTCATCGGGGTGGGCCAGCCCCTGCGCGCCGATGAGCCCCCTCTCCCGCCCCGGCACCAGTTGAGCGAGAGCAGGTTCCTTCTTCAGCGCTTCATGCAGTCTGGGCGATACGAACATCTCGCCAGGCGAAGGCAGTTCGTTCAAACCGGGCGGTGGATCGATGGCGGAAGCACCCGGCGCATGGAAGACGCGGGTCATGGGCCGAGCACCGTATGGATCAGTCAGCTCGAGTTCAAGGGGAGCTCTTTTGGCGCCAGCGCAGACTCGCTGATCGTTTAGGGGGCAGTCGGCCTCACGTGCAGCCTTGCGTCCGTCCTGTGCTGCCAGGATTCCAGGAATCGCAAGCACCATGGCCAGGCAGCACACTCCGACGGCGCTTCCCCCCGCCATGAGGAAGAACCGCACGCGGTTACCCGGCCCGCTGCCCAGCAACAGTCGCAGGCCCAGCAGGAGTTCCTTCACGCCCTCTCCTCCGACAATGCCGAGAGAACACCGTCGCGCATCGCGTACTGGCTGTCAGCACGGGCGGCCACGTCCGCATCGTGCGTGACAAGCACTACGGCCGTCCCTTGCGACCGTGCCAGGGACAGAAACTCCTCCAGTACGGCCGTGGCGTTTGCGCTGTCGAGCGATCCGGTTGGCTCATCGGCGAAGACAACGGCCGGCTGATGCACCAACGCCCTTGCAACCGCCACGCGTTGGCTCTGCCCTCCGGACACCTGAGAGGGGCGGCGCTGCCGCAGGTCGGCGAGACCCAGCCGACCAAGAACCTTCCCAGCGGCAGTAAGCGCCTCCGCCTTGCGCTGCCCGGCCAGACGCAGCGGCAGGGCCGTGTTCTCCTCCACGGTCAGCTCCGGGAGAAGCTCGCCGTACTGAAAGACAAACCCGAAGCGCTCACGGCGCAGCGCGCTGAGTTCCTCATCGTCGAGTTCGCCGAGGGTGCGCCCCTCGAAGCGAACCTCACCCCGCGCCACGGGAAGGACCCCCGCAAGGCAGTACAGCAATGAGGACTTTCCGGATCCGCTCTGCCCCGTGATAGCCGCGACTTCGCCGCGACGCAGGGTGATTTGGGCGTTCCTCACGGCAGGCGTCTCACCGTAGAACAGATCGACGCCCACGGCAGACAAGACTTCTGACGTGTTGATGATGGCTCCCCTATGACGAGCGGGAGCCCAGATGCGGGCATCTGGGCTCTGGGTACAGAAGGCTTAGCGGGCAGCCAAGAACTTGGCGGTGTGGGAGCAGTTGTCAGGGTGCAGACTGCCTCGATCACGGCAGGCCCTGATCTCTGCCCTGGTGGTGTAGCGCTGGGCGCCGTCCCAGTTCGAGTGGTGCAGCAAGACGGTCTTCCCCTGCTTGCCGTTGTAACGCACCCAGGTATGTCCTTCGACGCGGACCTGCATGTAGACGTTGTGCCCGTCCCCCGGGGCAGCGTCCTTCAGCTTGCCCTTCCACTCGAAGGCCCCGTGGTTCTGACCTGCCGGATTGAAACGGCTCTCACCTTCAAGGAAGAGAACACCTCCAGAATTCAACCTGGGAATGTTCGCCCAGTCTCCCGCCCCCCACACCGCTCCGGCCCCCGCCAGCAACGCCGCTGCCGCCATCACGCCCGTCAGTACCTTCTTCATGCCTCGCCTTCCGACAGCTGAAAGCCGGATGACCTCCGGCAATCACAGAAGGTAATGGATCATTTACGAGGCGAAACCTTCAGTCGCCGATCTCCACCACATCAGGTGATCGAAATCCAGACACCGGAAAACCGCCACAGGGGCGCCGCCCCTCAAGCCACCGGCCCCGCCCAAGCCTCGCTCCAGTCGTACGCGCCGCCCTGGGCCTGCCCCGCGTACGCGTATGCCTCCGGGGCGTTGCCGGCGCCCGCATCCGCCGTAACCCCCGGGTTCTGGGAGCCGTACAGGCGGGTGTATACGCCGCCGTAGGACAGGAGGTCGTGGTGGCGGCCTGTTTCGGTGAGGTGGCCCTGGTCGATGACGAGGATGCGGTCGGCCTCGGGGGTGAGGGTGAGGTCGTGGGTGATCATGATGGTGGTGCGGCCGGTCATCAGGCGGCGGAGGGGTTCGATGATGCGGCGGGTGGCGATGGCGTCGAGGCCGGTGGTGGGTTCGTCGAGGACCAGGACCGGGGCGTCGCGCAGGACCGCGCGGGCGATGGCCAGGCGCTGGAGCTGGCCGCCGGAGAGGCGGGCCGTTCCGGGGTCGATCGTCGTGTCGTAGCCGTCCGGCAGCGCGGTGATGAAGTCGTGCGCGTCGGCTGCCTTCGCCGCGTCGACGATCGCCTGCTCGCTCGCTCCCGGCCGGCCGCAGGCGATGTTCGCGCGGACCGTGTCGTGCAGGACCAGGGTCTCCTGCGGGAGGAGGGTGACGTATTCGCGGAGGCGGTCCAGGGGGAAGTCGCGCAGGGGGACGCCGTCCAGGGCGATCGTGCCGGAGTCGGGGTCATAGAAGCGGAGGAGGAGTTTGGAGACCGTCGACTTGCCTGCGCCGCTCGGGCCTGTGATGACGACCAGCTCGCCGGGGTTCGCCGTGAAGGACAGGTTCTGGAGGGCCTCGCGGTCGGTGCCGGGGTAGCGGAAGGAGACGTCCTGAACCTCGATCACGCCGTCCGGGCGGCCCGAGGAGCGGTCCGAAGATCCCTTGGGGTCGGCCACCGCGGGGCGCGTGTCCAGGATTTCCACCAGGCGTTCGGCGCCTGCCGTGGCCGCGGTGATCAGCAGGCCCAGCTGGGCGAGGCTGCGGATGGGCGGGTAGAGGTAGCTGAGGAGGGCCGCGAAGGCGAGGAGTTGGCCCAGGGTCATCTGGCCCTCCGAGATCTCCCAGACGCCGATGCCGATCACGGCAAGAACGCAGACCGTCTCTATGACCTGCACCAGCTGGCCGTACGCCTGGTTCAGGCGGGCCGAGCGGACCGCCGCCCGGAACCATGCCGTCGCCTCCTGGCTCAGTCGGCGCCGCTCCGCGTCCTGGCGACCGTACGCCTGGGTGAGGACGAGGTTGCCGAGGGACTCCTCCACTACGGAGGTGACCGCGCCGTCGGCCACGCGGCCCTCGCGGGCGACCGACCTGACGCCGGCGGAGAACTTCTTGGCCGCCAGCCAGAACAACGGGGCCAGCACGAAGGTCGCCGCCGCCAGGTCCCAGCGCAGCCAGAACGCGGCCGCCGCGTAGAAGACGGCACTGAAGAGCGCGGAGGCCGTGCCGATCAGGCCCGACACCGCCATCTGCTCGATGGCCTCGACGTCTCCGGTCAGCCGGGAGAGGAGGTCGCCCTGGCGGTGGTGCTGGAAGAAGTGCGGGGGGAGCTTCTGTACGTGGTCGAAGACGTGCTCGCGCAGCCGCATCACGAAGCGTTCCGAGACCCAGACCGCGAGGGAGCCGCCCGCGTAGCCGATGACCCCGCCCACCATGGCGATGACCAGCCACTGGATCGCCGGGCTCCAGAACGCGTCCAGTGAGCCCTTCTGCAGGGCGTTGTCGGTGAGGCTGCTGAACAGCAGGATCGCGGAGGTCTCCGCGAGCGCGCCCAGCACGGTGCACAGCCAGACCCCCACCAGCCAGCGGCGCAGCCCCTTGGTCATGGGCCAGAAGCGGCGGAAGGCATCGCGGGGGGAGAGGGCAGGGAGAGTGTTGGGTTCCCCGGAGGGGGTGGGTTCCGGGTCGTCGTGTTCTGCGGGTCCCGAGAATACGAAATCCGTCGCATCCTCGGTATCGCGCATTATCGGCAAGCCGTATTCCGATAGTTCGAGACCTGCCGGGACATGCCGGGGAAATTCGACCCCTGAAGACTTCTTGGGCGCGCGCATATTTCTCCCACGCATGGATAATTTACGAAGCGAGGATGCTGCACGTTCATGACTTTGCCTGATTGCCAGGTGTTTCGGGGTGGATCCACAGGCTGTACACAACCCGGGAGGGTCGTCGGAAAACCGGCGACCCTCCCTCCCACCAGGCGTTTTGGCGTCAGGCGCCGCGCTGCTGGGGCGCCGGATCACCGGGACGCGGGCGGCGGCGCTGCTGCGGCTGCGGGGGCGGGGGGACCTGGCCGGCGTTCGCGTTGGGGTCCGCGTTCGCGTTGCGGCGGGGGGTAAGCGGTGCGATCACCCTGAAGCTCATACTGACTCCTTCTGAGTTTCCAGTATCTGCGGGAAGGGAATTCCGCACGGACGGATGGGGATCAGGGTCGTCACCCTGGGCGATCCCGCCGCCCGATGAGAAAGAACTTAACACGACCCATCAGAAGGGGAAGAGAAAACCAAGAATTAAGAGCCGGAAATGAAGCTGTGAAAACCTTGGGATTTCCTTGGCGTTGAATGGGAGATGCCCGCTGACCAGCGCAGTCGATCAGCGGAAGCAGCGCAAGCGGCCCGAGCAGCGCAAGAGGGCGGCACCCCCGCACAGGGTGCCGCCCTCCTCTTGCATGCCGGAGCCGCCGCCGATCGGTACTGAGGGTCGGGGACCGACGGCGGCTCCGGGGCTCAGAGCCCCCTCAGGGGATCAGCGGTGGTCGCTGCCCGCCGACTGCGTGGCCGCGCGCCCCGCCTCCAGGCGGGCCACGGGGATCCGGAACGGGGAGCAGGAGACGTAGTCGAGCCCGGCCTCGTGGAAGAAGTGCACCGACTCGGGGTCGCCGCCGTGCTCGCCGCAGACGCCGAGCTTGAGGTCGGGGCGGGTCTCGCGGCCCGCCTTGGCCGCCGCCTTGACCAGGGAGCCGACGCCGTCCTTGTCGATCGTCTCGAACGGGGAGACCCCGAAGATGCCCCTCTCCAGGTAGGCCGTGAAGAAGGAGGCCTCCACGTCGTCCCGGCTGAAGCCCCACACCGTCTGGGTGAGGTCGTTGGTGCCGAAGGAGAAGAACTCGGCGGCCTCGGCGATCTGGGCGGCCGTCAGCGCGGCGCGCGGCAGCTCGATCATCGTGCCGATCGACAGCTTCAGCGAGACACCCGTGGCCGCCTCGACCTCGGCGACGACCTGGTCGGCCTCCTCGCGGACGATCTCCAGCTCCTGGACGGTGCCGACGAGCGGGATCATGATCTCGGCGCGCGGGTCGCCCTTGGCGTTCTTGCGCTCGGCGGCGGCCTCGGCGATGGCGCGGACCTGCATGGTGAACAGACCCGGGATGACCAGGCCCAGCCGCACCCCCCTGAGCCCCAGCATCGGGTTCTGCTCGTGCAGGCGGTGGACCGCCTGGAGCAGGCGCAGCTCGTTCTCGTGCGGCTCCTGGCGGGACTCCGCGAGCGCCACGCGCACCGACAGCTCGGTGATGTCGGGCAGGAACTCGTGCAGCGGCGGGTCGAGCAGGCGGACGGTGACGGGCAGGCCGTCCATCGCCTCGAAGAGCTCGACGAAGTCCTGCTTCTGGAGGGGGAGGAGTTGCTTGAGGGACTCCTCGCGCTCGGTCTCCGTGTCCGCCAGGATCAGGCGTTCCACCAGCTCACGGCGGTCGCCGAGGAACATGTGCTCGGTGCGGCACAGGCCGATGCCCTGGGCGCCGAAGCGGCGGGCGCGCAGCGCGTCCTCGGCGTTGTCGGCGTTGGCGCGCACGCGCAGCCGGCGCTTGCGGTCGGCGAAGGCCATGATCCGGTGGACGGCCTCGACGAGTTCGTCGGCGTCGTCGGCGCCCGCGTGCATCCGGCCCTCGAAGTACTCCACGACGGGGGACGGGACGACCGGGACCTCGCCCAGGTAGACCTTGCCGGAGGAGCCGTCGATGGAGATGACGTCGCCCTCCTCCACCACGTGTCCGCCGGGGACCGTCATCCGGCGGCGCTTGGTGTCGACCTCGAGCTCCTCGGCGCCGCAGACACAGGTCTTGCCCATGCCGCGGGCGACGACGGCCGCGTGGGAGGTCTTGCCGCCGCGCGAGGTCAGGATGCCCTCGGCCGCGATCATGCCGTCGAGGTCGTCGGGGTTGGTCTCCCGGCGGACGAGGATGACCTTCTCGCCCGAGCGGGACCACTTCACGGCGGTGTACGAGTCGAAGACCGCCTTGCCGACCGCCGCGCCCGGCGAGGCCGCGATGCCCCGGCCGACCTGCTGAACCTTCGCGTCCTCGTCGAAGCGGGGGAACATCAGCTGGGCGAGCTGGGCGCCGTTGACGCGCTGCAGCGCCTCCGTCTCGTCGATCAGGCCCTGGTCCACCAGCTGGGTGGCGATGCGGAAGGCGGCGCCGGCGGTGCGCTTGCCCACGCGGGTCTGGAGCATCCACAGCTGACCGCGCTCGATCGTGAACTCGATGTCGCAGAGGTCCTTGTAGTGGTTCTCCAGCGTCTCCATGATCCCGAGGAGCTGGTCGTACGACTTCTTGTCGATCTGCTCCAGCTCGGCGAGCGGGACCGTGTTGCGGATGCCCGCGACGACGTCCTCGCCCTGGGCGTTCTGCAGGTAGTCGCCGTAGACGCCCTGGTGGCCGGAGGCGGGGTCGCGGGTGAAGGCGACACCGGTGCCGGAGTCGGGGCCCAGATTGCCGAAGACCATCGAGCAGACGTTGACCGCCGTGCCGAGGTCGCCGGGGATGCGCTCCTGGCGGCGGTAGAGCTTGGCGCGGTCGCCGTTCCAGGAGTCGAAGACCGCCTTGATGGCGAGGTCCATCTGCTCGCGCGGGTCCTGCGGGAAGTCCCGGCCGGCCTCGGTCCTGACGATCTTCTTGAACTTGGTGACCAGCTTCTTGAGGTCCGCCGCCTCCAGCTCGGTGTCGACGGTGACCTTCTTGGCGGCCTTCGCCGCGTCGAGGGCCTCCTCGAAGAGCTCGCCGTCGACGCCGAGGACGGTCTTGCCGAACATCTGGATGAGACGGCGGTAGGAGTCCCAGGCGAAGCGGTCGTCGCCGGCCTGCTTGGCCAGGCCCTGGACCGACTTGTCGGAGAGGCCGATGTTGAGGACCGTGTCCATCATCCCGGGCATGGAGAACTTCGCGCCCGAGCGGACGGAGACGAGCAGCGGGTCGTCGGCCTGGCCGAGCTTCTTGCCCATCCGCTCCTCGAGGGCGTCGAGGTGCGCACTCACCTCGTCACGCAGTGCCACCGGCTCCGCGCCGCTCTCCAGGTAGACCTTGCAGGCCTCAGTGGTGATCGTGAAGCCGGGCGGGACCGGGAGGCCCAGGTTGGTCATCTCGGCGAGGTTGGCGCCCTTGCCACCGAGGAGGTCCTTGAGGTCCTTGTTGCCCTCGGTGAAGTCGTAAACGAACTTCACGCCCTCAACGCTCGCGGCCTGCTCGGCTACCGGGAGATCTTTGTTTTCCGACACGGGTCTCGACTCCTCGAGGACGCGGTGGCTGCCCTGACGGCGAGGAACATACCCAGATCGAAGGCGCCTGGGTACGTCCACTTGCGCGTCATACGCCCGTAACCCGTCGTCAGCCAGTGGATCGAAAGTCAAGGCTTGGCAAGCGCAGGGCAGCTGATGTTTTCACTTCTTGAACACGAACACCTCCAGACGGACGTATCTACGCTCACATGAGCGACGTACGGCACGTCTGATTTCGATCGATGAACGATCAAGGGGTGGCACGCAGTGCCACCCCTTGGAGAAGTGCATTCGATCCATGATCCGCTCATCTGAGCATTACCCCCCTCAAGGGTGGCGAGAATCACGCTCCACGCCGGGGCCCGGTTCCACCATGCGGACGGGTCTCAGGAACGAAACCCGCCTGTCATACGAGCCCACCTGCCGTACGAGCTCGCCTGTCGTACGAGCCCGTCTGCCTACGAGCGTCCCTCACACCCCCAGGGCCAGCAACCGCTCCTCCACCCGCTCGGGTGCGTAGAGGTGCTCCACGACCAGCGCACCTGCTCCCACCAGCCCCGCCCGGTCCCCGAGCCGGGAGGTCACCACGTCCAGATGGGCGGTGGAGCGTGGCAACGCCCGCTGGTAGAGCAGCTCGCGCACCCCGGTGAGGAAGGGGGTGCCCGCCAGGTCCCCGGCGATCATCAGCACCCCCGGGTTCAGCAGGGTCACCACCGTCGCCAGGACGTCCCCCACCCGGCGCCCCGCCTCCCGCGCCAGCGCCGACGCCGCCGGATGCCCGGCCGCCAGCAGGTCCCGTACGTCCGAGCCGGAGGCCGCCGGCACCCCGCTCTCGGCCAGCTTGCGGGCCACGGCACCCCCGCTGGCTACGGCGGCGAGACAGCCGTAGGAACCGCACCGGCACAGCGCCTCCGCGCCGACCCGGATGTGGCCGATGTCCCCGGCGCCCCCGTCGATCCCCCGGAACAGCGAGCCGTCGACCACGACCCCGGCGCCGATGCCCGTCGAGACCTTGACCAGCACGAACGCCGAGCAGTCGGGGTATCCGGCGTGCTGCTCGCCGTACGCCATCAGGTTCGCGTCGTTGTCGACGAGGACGGGCACCCCGGGTGCGCCGGGCGTCCCGGGCAGGCCCGTGCGCTCGGTGAACGCTCGCGCGAGGCGGCCTCGTATGTCGTAGCCGTCCCAGCCGGGCATCATCGGCGGCTGCACCACCCGGCCCGTCTCGCTGTCCACCGGGCCGGGCACGGCCAGGCCTATGCCGCAGACCTCCTGCGCGCCGTGGCCCGCCTTGTCCAGCAGCTCGGCGAACCAGCCGCCCAGCTCGTCCAGCACGGCGTCCGGGCCGTCCTCGACGACCAGCGTGCCGGCGTGCTCCGCGAGTATCTCGCCGGTCAGGGTCAGCACGGCCGCGCGCGCGTGCCGGGTGTCCAGGTCGGCGGCGAGCACCACGGCATGGGCGCCGTCGAACTCCAGGGTGATCGAGGGGCGGCCGCCCAGCGGTGAGTCGACCGGCCCGCCGGCGCCCTCGCGCAGCCAGCCCGCCCGGAAGAGCCGGTCCAGCCGCTGTCCGACCGTCGCGCGGGAGAGGCCCGTCACCTGCTGCAGGGCACCGCGTGTCGTCGCCCGTCCACTGCGCACCAGTTCGAGCAGCTCTCCGGCGCTGGCCTGACCGCCCGCCCTGCCGGTCCGTCCCGGACGCCGAGTCATGCGCACCCCCTTGTGTTTCTCCAGCCTGCATTACATATTGAGTTTTGCGTGTTAAATAGACGTAACCCTACGGTAGCCCCTGCCGAACCAGGGGGCCGCCTTGACGTCTTTCGGGGAGCCCCGAGTGGATCGCACCGCCCAGCTCATCGCCCGCCCGGTGGAGTACACCGCCGTATACGATCCGGCGGCTCCGCCGGGTCCGCCGCACCTCGGAGCGGTGCGGCGGGGCGCGGTGAGGGTGCTGGAGGACAACTGGACCGGCAGCTCGACGGTGCCCTCGCGCCGGCTGTACCCGCACCAGTGGTCCTGGGACTCGGCGTTCGTCGCGATCGGCCTCAGGCATGTCTCGCCGCTGCGGGCGCAGACCGAGTTGGAGACGCTGCTGGCCGCCCAGTGGGGTGACGGGCGCATCCCGCACATCGTCTTCAACCCCTCCGTACCGCTCGACGCGTACTTCCCGAGCCCCGACTTCTGGCGCTCCTCGACCGCGGGGCGCGCTGCGGGCGCCCCGCGCACCGTACAGACCTCGGGCATCGTGCAGCCACCGGTGCACGCGCTCGCGGCCTGGCTGGTGCACCGCGCCGACCCGGGGCTGTCCCGGGCACGGGGCTTCCTGGCCCGGGTCTACCCACGGCTGGCCGCCTGGCACCGCTATCTGCTGCACCGGCGCGACCTCGGCGGGGGCGGGCTCGTCTCCGTCGTCCACCCCTGGGAGCAGGGGATGGACAACGCCCCGAGCTGGGACGCCCCGCTCGCCCGGGTCGCCCCGGCCCCGGCCCGCTCCTTCCGGCGCGCCGACCTCGACCACGGGGCGGCCGAGGACCGGCCGACGGATCTCGACTACGGGCGGTACGTCCGGCTGGCGGCGGACTACCGGGACGCCGGGTACGCCGACGGCAGCGGCGGCTTCGCCGTGGAGGATCCTTCCTTCAACGCGCTGCTCATCGCCTCCGAGCACGCCCTCGCCCGGATCGCGCGGGAACTGGGCGCGACGGCGACCGCCCGGCACGCGCGTGCGCAGCGACTGACGGCGGCGCTGGTGGAACGGCTGTGGGACCCGACGGAGGGCATGTTCTTCTGCCGCGACGTGCACGGGGGCGGCCTGGTGCGTGAGCGTGGGGTTTCGGGGCTTGTGCCGTTGCTTCTGCCGGACCTGCCGCGCGAGGTGGTGGCGGCCGTCGTGCGCACGCTCAGGGGCCCGCACTTCGGGGTCGGTACGACGACGCGTCTCGTCCCCAGTTACGACCTGCTCGGCGAGGCCTTCGACCCGCACCGCTACTGGCGCGGCCCGGCCTGGTTCAACACGGCCTGGCTCCTGGAGCGCGGGCTCAGGCTGCACGGCCACCTCGCGGACGCGGACGCGTTGCGCGCGGCCGTGCTGGACACCGCGCTCACCTCGGACTTCGCCGAGTACGTCGACCCGTACACCGGCGAGGCCTGCGGCGCGACCGGCTTCAGCTGGACCGCCGCGCTCACGCTCGACCTGCTCCACCAGAACGACACCACGACCGACAAGGGAGGGGACCGGGGATGACGGACCGGCATCATCTGCTCGTGTACGGCGGGACGTTCGCCGCCGTCGGCGAGCGCGGGGACATCAGTGGCGTACGGGGCTCCGGCTCCTCCCCGCAGGGGTTATTCGTCAGGGACGCCCGGCATCTGAGCCGCTGGCAGCTGACGGTCGACGGCGCGGTGCCGGAGGAACTCGCGCCGGTCGCGGGCGGGGACACCACCCGCTGTGTGCTGGTCCCGCGCGGCGGGCGCAACGAACCGCCGTCCTGCACGCTCTTCCGTGAACAGGCCGTCGGGGACAGCTCGTTCGTGGAGTCGGTGCGAGTGGTCAGCAACCGCCCGGTGCCGACCGTGGTCCGGCTCGCGCTGACCGTCGACGCGGACTTCACGGACCAGTTCGAGCTGCGCTCCGACCACCGGACGTACGCGAAGACCGGCGCTGTGCGCAGCCGCGAGGTCCTCGACGACGGCGTGGAGTTCGGCTACCGGCGCGGGGAGTGGCGGTCCTGTACGACGGTGAGCGCCGAGCCCGCCCCGGACGCGGTCGAGGAGACCGGCACCGGGGCCCGCCGGCTGGTGTGGAAGCTGGAACTGGAGGCGCACGGCAGCGCCGAGCTGATCCTGCGCGTGATGGCCCGGCCGCATGGCGAGAAACGTGCGCTGCGGGTTCCCCGCTCCCCTTCCGCGATGGCCGAAAAGCTACTTGCGTATGAGGGCGAGTTCATGGAAGGTGTCGCTTTTCCTACGGAATGGCCCGAACTGGCGACCGCCTGTGTTCGAGGGCTCGCCGATCTCGCCGTGCTCCAGGTGCAGGCGACCGGTACGGAGGGTGAGGAGCTGCGCGTACCGGCCGCGGGAGCACCCTGGTTCCTCGCGCTGCTCGGCCGTGACGCCCTGCTCACCTCGCTCTTCGCGCTCCCCTACCGTCCGCAGCTCGCCGCCGCCACGCTGTCGGCCCTCGCCGCCGCCCAGGCCACCAGAACCGACTCCTCCTCGGTGTCCCAGCCCGGCAAGATCGTCCACGAGATGCGGCACGGCGAGCTCGCCCACTTCGGGCAGGTCCCGTTCGGGCGCTACTACGGCTCGGTCGACGCGACGCCGCTCTTCCTCGTCGTCCTCGGGGCGTACGTCGAACACACCAGCGACACGGTGTTGGCCCGCCGCCTGGAACCACACGCCCGCGCGGCGATCGCCTGGATGCTCGACCACGGCGGACTGACCTCCCGCGGCTATCTGATCTACCGCGCGGACCAGGGCGGCCTCGCCAACCAGAACTGGAAGGACTCCCCCGGCGCCATCTGCTCCGCCGACGGCACCCGCGCCATCGGAGCGGTGACGGCGGCGGGGGCCCAGGGGTACGCGTACGACGCGCTGCGCCGCACGGCGTGGGTGGCGCGCACGGTGTGGGAGGACACCACGTACGCCGCCCTCCTCGAACAGGCGGCCGCCGATCTGCGCGACCGCTTCCAGCGGGACTTCTGGATGCCGGAGCAGTCGTTCCCGGCGCTCGCGCTGGACGGGGAGGGCCGCCAGGTCGACGCGCTCGCCTCGGACGCCGGGCATCTGCTGTGGTCGGGGCTGCTGGACAAGGAGTACGGCGAAATCGTCGGCCGGCGGCTGCTGGAGCCCGACTTCTTCTCGGGCTGGGGCGTACGCACCCTCGCCGCCGGGCAGCCGGCGTACCACCCGCTCTCCTACCACCGAGGTTCGGTCTGGCCGCACGACAACGCGCTGATCACGCTCGGGCTCGCCCGGTACGGCCTGCACGACGAGGCCCGTACGGTCGCCCGCGCCCTGGTCGACGCGGCGACGGCGACCGGGCACCGGCTCCCCGAGGTGCTCGCCGGCTACGGCCGCGACACGCACTCCGAACCGGTTCCCTACCCGCACGCGTGCGTACGGGAGTCCCGCGCGGCGGCGGCCCCGTTGGCGCTGCTCACGGCGGTCGGCGGTGCGTAGCCCTGCCCGGGCGGGGCGCTTGGCGTGACGTTTGCGCGGTGTTTGCCGAGCACTGGCCGAGGGGGCTGAACGCGGGCCGGGGGCAGGCCGTACGAAACTGAGGCGGATCCGGCTTCCCGCGCCGGGTCCGCCGAACCACCGGGCTTCGTACGGAAGGACCCTCGGGTGCCTGTCTCCACTCGCTCCACCCAGCCACCGGCTCCGAAAGAACCCGAGGACACCGGGGTGACCTCCCCCGCGCCCGAGGAACGCACGTCCGCCGATGAATTGACGGGTGATCAGGAGCGGGTGAGGGCCGGGGCCGGGGAGTCGGCAGGGGCCGGAGAGTCGGCAGGGGCCGGAGAGTCGGCAGGGGCCGAGAAGCCGGTGGAGTCGGAGCCCGTCGAGGGTTCCGTGAAGGAGGCCCCGGAGGACCCCGCGGACGCCCCGGATCCTGACGCCGAGGCCGCCGTGGAGGAGTCCGCCGCCAAGCCCCTGTCCCGTCTCGCGTACCTGCGCGCCTGGCGTACCCGGCACCCCGAAGCCGCTCGGGTGGTGTGGTGGACGGTGACCGTGCTGTCGCTCGTGCTGGTGATCGGGGCGCTGCTGCTGCCGAACCGGATGGCCGCGCTGCAGGCCAACCGGTTCGTCAGGCTGCCGGGTGAGGCGATCATCGGGGCGGCGGTGCTGCTGGCGCTGCCGCGCCGGGCGCGGATCGTGCTGGCGGCGCTCGGCGGGGCGGCGCTGGGTGCGCTGACCGTGCTGAACGTGCTCGACATCTACTTCATGGAGTACCTGGGCCGGGACTTCAACCTCGTCCTCGACTGGGGCCTGCTGGACGACGCTCAGTCGTACCTCGCGGACACCCTGGGGAAGACCGTCGCCCTCGCGGCGGCGATCGGCGTGGTCCTGCTCGTCGTCCTCGTGATCACGGTGATGGCGCTGGCGACGGTCCGGCTGAGCAACATCCTGGTGCGCGACACCCGGCGGGCCACCCGCGGCACGCTGATCGCGGGCACCGCCTGGATCACGTGCTCGGTGCTGGGCTTCCAGTACGCCGGTATCCCGGTCGCCTCGGACCGGGTGGCGAACCGGCTTCAGTCCGAGGCGCGGCAGGTGCGGGCGACGATCCGGGACGAGGCCGCGTTCCGCAAGGAGGCCCGGAACGACACGTTCGGCAACACCCCGGCCGACCAGCTCGTGCCCGATCTGCGCGGCAAGGACATGATCTTCACGTTCATCGAGAGCTACGGCCGCAGCGCCATCGAGGACCCGGTCGTGGCGCCCGGCGTCGACGCGACCCTTCAGGCCCGCACCGAGGCCCTCGCGAAGGCCGGCTTCCACGCGAAGAGCGGCTGGCTGACCTCGGCGACGTACGGCGGCAGCAGCTGGCTCGGCCACTCCACCACCCTGTCCGGGCTGTGGGTCGACAACCAGCAGCGCTACCGCACGGTGATGGCCAGCGACCATCTCTCCCTCACCAAGGTGTTCCAGAAGACGGGCGCCTGGGACACCGTCGGCGTCATGCCGGGTGTGCAGAAGGGCTGGCCGGAGGCGAAGTACTACGGCCTGGACAAGGTGTACAACGCCTTCAAGATGGGGTACCAGGGACCGAAGTTCAGCTGGTCGACCATGCCGGACCAGTACACGCTGGAGGCGTTCCAGAAGCTGGAGCACGGCAAGAAGCGCGACAAGCCGCTGATGTCGGAGATCATCCTGACCTCCAGCCACCAGCCGTGGGCGCCGATCCCGACGATGGTCGGCTGGGACGAGCTCGGCGACGGCTCGATCTTCAACGGCATCGAGGCGGCCGGCAAGAAGGCGTCCGACATCATCGCCGACTCCACCAAGTCCAAGCAGGAGTACGGCAAGTCGATCCAGTACTCGGTGACCGCGCTGACCGAGTGGCTGGAGCGCTACGGCACCGACGACACCGTCCTCGTCTTCCTCGGCGACCACCAGCCGATCTCCCGGGTCAGCGGCCAGAACGCCAGCCGGGACGTGCCGATCTCGATCGTCGCGAAGGACCCGAAGGTCCTCGACAGCATCGCGAGCTGGAACTGGACCGACGGTCTCAAGCCCGCCGACAACGCACCGGTGTGGAAGATGAGTTCGTTCCGCGACCGCTTTCTGACGGCCTACGGCTCGACCCCGCACCCCAAGAACGGCTGATCCGCGCAAGGGAGTTGAGCGGGAAGTTCAGCCGCCGGAGGTGTCCAGCTCCGCTTCCTCGCTCACGCCCGCGCAGTCGTACGGGTCCTTCAGCCAGCCGTCCGGCAGCACCACCCGGTTGTTGCCGGACGTACGGCCGCGGGGCCCGTCGGCGCCCACGGGCCAGGGCTGGTCGAGGTCCAACTCGTCGAGCCCGGACCGGAGTTCCTCCAGCGAGGAGGTGATGGCGAGCCGCTTGCGCATCTCGGAGCCGACCGCGAACCCCTTGAGGTACCAGGCGACGTGCTTGCGGAAGTCGATGACACCGCGCGACTCATCGCCGATCCACTCGCCGAGCAGCGTGGCATGACGGACCATCACCTCGGCGACCTCACGAAGGGACGGCCGCGCGATGTCGGCCGTACGCCCCTCGAAGGCCGCCACCAGGTCCGCGAACAGCCACGGCCGCCCGAGGCACCCGCGCCCGACGACCACTCCGTCGCAGCCGGTCTCCCGCACCATCCGCAGCGCGTCCTCGGCGGACCAGATGTCCCCGTTGCCGAGGACCGGGATCTCCGGGACGTGCTCCTTGAGGCGGGCGATGGCGTCCCAGTCCGCGGTGCCGCCGTAGTGCTGGGCGGCGGTGCGGCCGTGGAGCGCGATGGCGGTGACGCCCTCCTCGACGGCGATGCGGCCGGCGTCGAGGTAGGTGATGTGGTCGTCGTCGATGCCCTTGCGCATCTTCATCGTCACCGGGAGGTCCCCGGCGCCGCCGACCGCCTCCCGCAGGATGGCGCGGAGCAGGTTGCGCTTGTACGGCAGCGCCGAGCCGCCGCCCTTCCTCGTCACCTTCGGGACCGGGCAGCCGAAGTTCAGGTCGATGTGGTCGGCGAGGTCCTCCTCCGCGATCATGCGGACGGCCTTGCCGACGGTCGCCGGGTCGACGCCGTACAGCTGAATGGACCGGGGCTTCTCACTCTCGTCGAAGTGGATCAGCTGCATGGTCTTCTCGTTGCGCTCGACCAGCGCCCGGGTGGTGATCATCTCGCTCACGAACAGGCCCTTGCCACCACTGGCTCCATCCTTTGCTTCGCCTCCGGCGAAGGCTTCGCCTGCGGCGAAGGACCTGCACAGGGTGCGGAAGGGCGCGTTGGTGATCCCGGCCATGGGGGCCAGGACGACGGGCGGCTGCACGGCGTGCGGGCCGATCCGCAGGGTCGTGTTCTGTGTGGGCGCGGTCGTGGGCATCCCCCCATTCTCACGTACGCCACGGCACACGAGCCATATTCATTAGTTAGGCGTACTATTAACGCATGCCCGAGCTCAGCCCGCACCGCCGTCGGCTCGTCCTCGCGATCTGCTGCATGAGCCTGCTGATCGTGAGCCTCGACACCACCGCGCTGAACGTCGCCCTGCCCGCGATGGAGCGCGATCTGCACGCCTCCACCGCCGGACTGCAGTGGACCATCGACGCCTACACGGTGGTGCTGGCCGCGCTGCTGATGCTCGCGGGCTCCACGGCCGACCGGATCGGCCGCCGCAAGGTCTTCATGGCGGGCCTCGTGGTGTTCTCGCTCGGGTCGCTGCTGTGCTCCCTCGCCCCGAGCCTGGACCTGCTGATCGCGGCCCGGATGGTGCAGGCGGTCGGCGGCTCGATGCTGAACCCGGTCGCCATGTCGATCATCACCAACACCTTCACCGACCCACGCGAGCGGGCCCGGGCGATCGGCGTGTGGGGCGCGGTCGTGGGCATCTCGATGGCGGCCGGTCCGCTGCTGGGCGGACTGCTGGTGGAGGCGGTGGGCTGGCGTGCGATCTTCTGGGTCAACCTCCCGGTCGGCCTCGCCGCGCTGCTCCTCACCCTCCGGTTCGTCCCCGAGTCCCGCGCCCCGAAGGCCCGCCGCCCCGACCCGGTCGGCCAGCTGCTGGTCATCACGCTCTTCGGCTCCCTGACGTACGCGATCATCGAGGCGCCGGGGGCGGGCCCGGCGACCAGCGGCCCGTTCGCGGCCCTCGCCCTCGCCGCCCTGACCGGACTCCTCCTCTACGAGCCGCGCCGCGCCGAACCCCTCATCGACCTGCGCTTCTTCCGCTCGGCGCCGTTCAGCGGGGCGACGGTGGTGGCGGTGAGCGCGTTCGCCGCGCTGGGCGGCTTCCTGTTCCTCTCCACCCTCTACCTCCAGAACGTACGGGGTCTGGACGCGCTGCACGCGGGCCTGTGGATGCTGCCGATGGCGTTGCCGACGTTCCTGTGCGCGCCGCTGTCCGGCCGCCTGGTGGGCAGCCGAGGCCCCCGGCTGCCGTTGGTGATCGCGGGCCTCGCGATGACGGCGAGCGCCCTGCTGTTCGCGGTCTTCGACGCGGAGACCTCGAACGTCACGCTGCTCCTCGGCTACACCCTCTTCGGGATCGGCTTCGGCTTCGTGAACGCGCCGATCACCAACACGGCGGTCTCCGGGATGCCCCGCAGCCAGGCCGGGGTGGCGGCGGCGGTCGCCTCCACCAGCCGGCAGCTGGGCCAGACCCTCGGCGTCGCGGTGGTCGGCGCGGTGCTGGCGGCGGGCGTGAGCGTGACGTCGTACCGCGAGACCTTCGTCCCCGCGGCCGTCCCCGGCTGGTGGATCCTCACCGCCTGCGGCCTCCTCGTCCTCGTCCTCGGCACCCTGACGACCGGCCCCTGGGCCCGCCGCACGGCGGAGCGGACGGCCCGCCGCCTGGAGGAGGAGACGACGGACGTCAGGGAGGCGGCAGCGGGCGTGAACGCCTGACCGCCAAAGTGCCGGCCACCGTGCGGCCTGCGGCTGCCTCGCAAGGTGGGGTGAGAATCCCCCGTTGATGTTGTTCTTGCGGCACACTCCATGCCTGCCGGGGTAAGGGAAGGGACGGACGGGGAAGGGGAGGCATCGTGCCGTCGATCGACTCGAGCAAGGTGAGCCGCTGGGACCAGCACGGGCGTGAGCACGTCGTCCGGGTGCAGCGGACGGGAGTGCAGCGCACCCTCAGTTGCGACACCTGTGGCTGGCGCAAGGGCGCCCAGTTCCTGCCCTGGCTGAAGGCGGCCGAGCATCTGGCGGAGGCTCATCAGGCGACGGTGGATCCGTCGGAGGGCGCGCCGCAGCGATGAGTTCGCCGGGGCCTGACCGGGCTCAGTAGCCGGTGGCCGGTTCGCCGACCGGGTACGGGGCCTGCGGTTCGCTCGGAACGCTCCGGCTCAGCCCGCCGCGTCGAGGTCGCTGACCAGGCCGCGCAGGAGCGGGCCGTACTCGGGGTGGGCGAGGGCGTGGGCCATCTGGGCGACCAGGTAGTCGGCGGGGTTGCCGGTGTCGTACCAGCGGCCCTGGATGACCTGCCCGTACACCGCCCGGGTCGACGCGTAGGCGTTGATGGCGTCGGTCAGGTAGATCTCGCCGGTGCGGTGCTCGTACCACCGGCGGGTCTGTTCGCGCAGTTCGTCGACGATGCCGGGGGTGATGACATAGCCGCCGATGGCCGCGTAGGAGGAGGGCGCGGCGGCGGGGTCGGGCTTCTCGACCAGGCCCGTGATGCGCAGGGTGCCGGCGCCGAGGTCCTCCTTGACGATGGGGACGCCGTAGCGCTGGGAGTCTGCGGGGTCCATCGGCATGAGGGCGAGGACGGGGCAGCCGGTCTGCTCGTAGGCGCGGATCAGCTGCTGGGCGCGGGGGACCTCGGCGACGAACACGTCGTCGGGCCACAGGACCAGTACCGGCTCGTCACCGAAGGAGCGGGCCGCGTTGAGGACGGGGGTGCCGTTGCCGTAGGGGCCGCGCTGGTCGAGGTAGGTGATGTGGCCCTTGCGGGCCAGCTCGGCGATCTCCTCGACGGCGTCCGCATAGGCGGGCTTGCCGTCGGCGCGCAGTTGGTCGACGAGGGCGGGGTTGGGGCGGAAGTGGTCCTGGATGAGGGACTTGCCGCCGGAGACGACGATGGTGATGTCGGTGATGCCGGAGTCCACCAGCTCGCGCACGGTGTGCTCGATCACCGGCTTGTCGCCGACCGGGAGCATCTCCTTCGGGGTCGCCTTGGTCAGCGGCAGCAGACGGGAGCCGAGTCCGGCGGCGGGGATCACGGCCCTGCGGATCGTCGGAGGCATCTGGGTCTCTCCCGGTTCGTGTCGGTGTCGCGCGTGGTCGGCCGCACACTCTAGTCCGCCGGGGTGACGGCTGTCTGTCCGGTGCCCAGCCCCCTCACCACCAGGTCGACCAGCGCCGCGAAGTCCTCTTGTGCCTCGGGCCGCTCCCACACGGTGACGTAGTCGGGGTCGTGGAAGCGGCCGGTGGCCTGGAAGACGGCGCGGGCGGCGACGGCCGGGTCGGGGACGGTGAAGGTGCCGGAGGCGACGCCCGCCGTGATGACCGTCGCGAGCTGGCCGGTCAGGTCGGCGACGTGCTCGCCGACGACCTCGCCGCTCTCCTTGGTCAGCACGATGTAGGTGGCGAACAGCTCCGGATCGTCGCCCGCCTTGCGCCGCTTGGCCTCGAAGAGGGCGGCGAGCCAGTCCCGCAGCCGGGCCTCCGGTGGGCGCGTCTCGTCGGCGGCGATGCCCGCGAGAGCCTCGGACGTACGGTCCAGCCACCGCTTGGTGACCGCCGCGCGCAGCGCCGCCTTGGTACGGAAGTGCCGGTAGACGCTGCCGTGGCTGACCCCGAGCGCACGGGCCACGTCGACCACGGTGGCCTTGGCCGGGCCGTGGCGCCGCAGCACCTCCTCGGTCGCTTCGAGGATGCGCTCGGGGGTCAGGATCTCGGAGGTCTGCGGCGGGGCCATGGTCAGACGGTACCCGGGAGGGGGGTCAGCGCTCGCTGTCGAGGTGTTCCATCGCCGCCGGCGCATAGCGCTCACCGGCCGCCGAGCCGTCCGGTACGGCCTCCTCGATCGCCGCGAGGTCCGCCTTGTCGAGTACGACGTCCAGGGCGCCCAGCGACTCCGTGAGCCGCTCCCGGGTGCGGGCGCCGATCAGCGGGACGATGTCCTCGCCCTGGGCCAGCACCCAGGCGATCACGGTCTGGGCGACGGAGACGCCCTTCTGCTCGGCGATCTTCCGCAGGGCCTCCACCAGGGTCAGGTTGTGCTGGAGGTTCTCGCCCTGGAAGCGGGGCGAGTAGGCCCGGAAGTCGTTCGCCGCGAGCTGCCGGTCGGCCGTGAAGTGCCCGGAGATCAGGCCCCGCGCCAGCACGCCGTACGCCGTGATGGAGATGCCCAGCTCCCGGGTGGTCGGCAGGATCGACCTCTCGATGCCTCGGCTGATCAGCGAGTACTCGATCTGGAGGTCGGCGATCGGGGCGGTCGCGGCGGCCCTGCGGATCGTCTCGGCGCCGACCTCGCTGAGGCCGATGTGCCGGACGTGCCCCTGCTCGACCAGCTCGGCGATCGCGCCGACCGTCTCCTCGATCGGTACGTCCGGGTCGAGCCGGGCGATCCGGTAGACGTCGATGTGGTCGACGCCGAGGCGCTGGAGGGAGTAGGAAGCGAAGTTCTTCACGGCGGCCGGGCGGCCGTCGTAGCCCGCCCAGGTGCCGTCGGGGCCGCGCAGGGCGCCGAACTTGACGCTGAGCAGCGCCTGCTCGCGGCGGGCGGCGGGCGCGCTGCGCAGGGCCTCCCCGATCAGCAGCTCGTTGCTGCCCATGCCGTAGAAGTCGCCGGTGTCGAGCAGGGTCACGCCCGCCTCCAGGGCGGCGTGGAGGGTCGCGATCGACTCGCCCCGGTCCGCGTCGCCGTACAGCGCGGTCATGCCCATGCAGCCGAGGCCGAGGGCGGAGACCTGGGGGCCGGTGGTGCCGAGGGAACGGGTTCGCATCGTCATACGAGGAAGCATGGCATGACGACTGACAGATTTCAATATCTGTCAGTCGTCAGGCCGCTACCCTTCACTGCCCTGGGCGCACTACGTGAAGTTCACGTCGATCACCTGGTAGAAGGCGTTACCGGTGTCCGCCACCTCCCATACGCCGAGAACGACGTGATAGCCCTCGCGCTGCGGCAGCGTGATCGTGTGCTCCACCGGAACCTGCGGGGGATCCGGCAGGTCCCAGTACGGCGTGTCCCCGTTCGGCTCCAGCCGCGCGAACGGCTCGGCCTCGAACTGCGCCCGCGACAGCGGCTGCGACGGATCCCAGCCGTTCTTCGTGACGAAGTAGTTGTAGCGACGCGTCTTGTGCCGCATCGAGAAGTTCCAGACGACCTTCTGCTGCGCACCCGACGCGAGATCGACCTTCCGCCAGTCCCGCACCTCGTCCAGCCGAGGGGCACCACCATCGGTGTAGCCCGCACTGGCGATCTTCCCGTCCGGCGGCGGCGTGGCGCTGGCGACGTCGGAGGGCTGCAGGGGGTCGGTCAGGCCCGCCTGCGTCGCGGGGAAGAACTTGCCCGCCTCCAGCGCGTTGGACGGATAACCGTCGTTGAACAGCAGGGCCGCCCGGGACGGCGGCTGGGTGACCCACCCATGGAACGGGGCGGCATCCTGGTCGGAGCGTGCGGTCTTCGCTGTTGCCATCGTTGCTGTTCCTCCTCCTACGTACCGGCCTTCAGGCTCACACGGACGCCGGCGGTCGGCATCCGCGTGAGCGCCGAACGGGTGAACAGCGCGGACGAACTGTCGAGGAGGGTGGGTCAGTTCAGGCGGAGAAGCGTGCGTGCTTCACGGCACCCACGAAGTCCTCCCAGGCAGCCGCCTCGAAGACGAGCACGCCGAGGGCGGGGGCCTTGCTGTCCCGGACGGGGACGAGGGCGGTTACGTTGTCGGCGACTTCGAGGCAGGCGCCGCCGTCCTGGTTGCTGTAGCTGCTCTTGCGCCAGGCGGCGGCGCCGAGGAGGTCGTCGGAGACTTCGACGCAGTTGCCGCCATCCGTGTTGCTGTAACTGCTCTTGCGCCACGTCACGTTGCTCAAGTCGATGGCTCGCACGGCACTTCCTCCAACATACGCAAGATGAACGTTCGCGACTCAGCAGGCTTCAGCGCCAGGTCACGTACCGCATCATATGTGCGATGTAGGCGCTCAACCCTGCTTGTCTCCTCGACCAGTTCACCTCGTACGTCGTTTTCGGTATAGGCCACGGTACGGCCATCCAGCAGCCGCAGGAACATCGTGTCGGTGTTCATCAGGCCATGCGGACCAGCGCCGAACGGCAGCACATGGAGGGTGGTGTTCGGGCGCTCCGCCGCCTCCAAGAGGTACTCCAACTGCCGCCGCCATTCCTGAGCGTCGCGCATCGCTGTCCGCAGCACGGCCTCGGAGAGGATCGCCCGGAACGGGGGCGCATCCTGCCCTTCCAGCAGCTTCCGCCGACTCGTACGCGCCTCGACCTGCTGGTTCAGCTCCTCACCCCTGAGCCCACCCGCCGTGAGCGCTTCGCACGCGTACCCGTCCGTCTGGAGCAGACCCGGCGGCGCGCTCACCGAGTACTGCCACAGCCCCACCGCCTCGGCCTCCAACGTCATGTACCGCCGATACTGCTCCTTGAACTGCGACGTGTCGGCGACCGCCAACTCCCACAGCGCCAGCAGCAGCCCCGGCGTCCCGTAGTACTGGTCGAGCGCCTGGGCGACCTCTGGGCTGCCCAGCGTGCGCCCGGTCTCCAGCTTCCCGAACTGGGAGGGATCCCAGCCGACCACCTCCGCCAGCTTTTGCAGGCTCACCCCCTTCTCCTGCCGCAGTAACCGCAGCTCCTCCGCGAACCGCTGCCGCGGCTCCTGGCTCCGTCCCGTGATCACTCGCCTCGGCGGCATCGCATCGCGTCCCTCCGTGGAATTTGTGGAATTTACGGCGCCCGACGACGAAAAACCCCTCGCCAACGGCGTGCCGACCCCGCTCCAGGGACATCCTGACGACAGCCCCCACCACCCAGAGTAGCCCAACCCTCACATTTAGTATGGAAGTTGGGTGAAAGGAGCGAATGAACATGCACCACGAGCCCGGCGCCCTCCTCTACGACCCCGCCACGGACAAGGTCGGCGAGTACCAGGACCGCTCCGGCCCCTACGCGATGCTCCGCCCCGTCGGCGGGGGCCGGGAATGGCAGGCCGATCCGGCGGCGCTGCGGCCGGCCACCGACCGGGAACGGCTCCGCGCCCGCGTGCGCGCGGCGAACGGGCTCGCGCGGACCGACGGGCCGTTCATGGTCGGCCTTCCCCGCCCGCCCGCGCCGGTGCCGGACTGCGCCGAGTGCGACGAACTGGCGGCGCGCCGCGAGAAGGCACGGGCCGCGCACGACTACAGCGCGGAGACCGACGCCAACGTCATGCTGCGCAGCCACCAGCGGCAGCAGCACGCCACCTCATAGCGCGAGGCCGGTTCCGGTGGGTCTCCCCGCCGGAACCGGCCTCGCGCGTACGGAAAGCGCCTAGCAGCCGATCAGGCGGCCCGCCAGGTAGCCCTCGATCTGGTCGAGGGACACGCGCTCCTGCTTCATGGAGTCGCGCTCGCGCACGGTGACGGCGTTGTCGTCGAGGGTGTCGAAGTCGACGGTGACGCAGTACGGCGTGC
The DNA here is from genome assembly GCF_048159505.1 of Streptomyces sp. T028. NCBI lineage: Bacteria > Bacillati > Actinomycetota > Actinomycetes > Kitasatosporales > Streptomycetaceae > Streptomyces > Streptomyces sp. T028. The sequence continues at coordinate 14,021 of NZ_JBLRVZ010000054.1, read as the reverse complement.
CGATCTCGTCCTGGCGGCGGTAGCGGCGGCCGATGGCGCCCGCGTCGTCGAACTCGATGTTCCAGTGCTGGCGCAGCGCGGCGGCGAGGCCCTTGGCCTTCGGGGACAGCTCCGCGTTGCGGGAGAGCGGCAGGACCGCGACCTTCACCGGGGCGAGGCGGTGGTCGAGGCGCAGGACCGTGCGCTTCTCCAGCTTGCCCTTGGCGTTGGGGGCCTCGTCCTCGACGTAGGCGTCGAGGAGGAACGCCAGCATCGCGCGGCCGACACCGGCCGCGGGCTCGATGACGTACGGCGTCCAGCGCTCGCCGGCCTCCTGGTCGAAGTAGGAGAGGTCCTGGCCGGAGGCCTTGGAGTGGGCGCCGAGGTCGTAGTCGGTGCGGTTGGCGACACCCTCCAGCTCGCCCCACTCGTTGCCGCCGAACTGGAAGCGGTACTCGATGTCAGCGGTGCGCTTGGAGTAGTGGGAGAGCTTCTCCTTGGGGTGCTCGTACCACCGCATGTTCTCCTCGCGCAGGCCCAGGCCGGTGTACCAGTTCCAGCGCTGCTCCATCCAGTACTCCTGCCACGTCTCGTCCTCGCCCGGCTTGACGAAGAACTCCATCTCCATCTGCTCGAACTCGCGGGTGCGGAAGATGAAGTTGCCGGGCGTGATCTCGTTGCGGAAGGACTTGCCCACCTGCGCGATGCCGAACGGGGGCTTCTTGCGGGAAGCGGTGTGCACCAGGGCGAAGTTGGTGAAGATGCCCTGGGCGGTCTCGGGGCGCAGGTAGGCGATGGAGCCGCTGTCCTGGGTCGGGCCGAGGTGGGTGGAGAGCAGGCCGGAGAACTGCTTGGGCTCGGTGAACTGGCCCTTGTTGCCGCAGTTGGGGCAGTTCACGTCCGCCAGGCCGTTCTCCGGAAGGCGGTTGTGCTTGGCCTCGTAGGCCTCCTCCAGGTGGTCCGCGCGGAACCGCTTGTGGCAGGAGGTGCACTCGGTCAGCGGGTCGGTGAAGGTGGCGACGTGACCGGAGGCGACCCAGACCTCGGGGGCCAGGATGACGGACGAGTCGATGCCGACCACGTCCTCGCGCGACGTCACCATGTAGCGCCACCACTGGCGCTTCAGGTTCTCCTTGAGCTCGACACCCAGCGGTCCGTAGTCCCAGGCGGCACGCTGGCCGCCGTAGATCTCACTGCAGGGGAATACAAAGCCACGGCGCTTGCTCAGGCTGACGATGGTGTCGATCTTGTCGGCGGCCACGGTGCTCTCTTCATAACGACGACGGGCGACGAAGCGAGATGCTTCCAGCGAATGATTCAGGGTACCGGCGGGGGCTCCCCCTGAACCAAATCGGTTCCCTTGCCCAGCCCTCTTACCGGCCCTGACCCGGCTTGTTGACAACGGTTTCCATATTTGTTGAAAATGACTGTCATGAACGTACGGCGACAGCGCATATCCGGCATAGCCATGGCGGCCACCGCCGCTCTCGGGCTCGGCACTCTCACCGCGTGCTCGGGGGCCAGTGCCGCCGGCAACACGGACAGGTTCGACGTCGTCGCGTCCTTCTACCCGATGGCCTTCCTCGCCGAGGAGATAGGCGGGGACCACGTCCACGTCACCAGTCTCACCCAGCCCGGCCAGGAGCCGCACGACCTGGAGATCAGCGCGAAGCAGACCGCGCAGCTCCAGGAGTCCGACGCGGTGCTCTACCTGAAGAACCTCCAGCCCTCCGTCGACGACGCGGTGGCCCAGTCCGAGATCAAGACCAAGATCGACGCCGCTTCCCTCACCTCCCTGGAGAAGCACGGCAACGAGGTCGGCGGCCACGCGGCCGAGCACGACGACCACGAGGACGAGGAGTCCTCCGGCCTCGATCCCCACATCTGGCTCGACCCGGTGCGCTACGCCCAGGTCGCCGAGGGCGTCGGCAAGGCCTTCGAGAAGGCCGACCCGGACCACGCGGCCGACTACAAGGCCAACACCGCGGCCCTCGTGAAGGAGCTCGACGCCCTGAACACCGAGTTCGAGGACGGGCTCGCGGACACGAAGACCAAGGTCTTCGTCACCACCCACGCCGCCTTCGGCTACCTCGCCGAGCGCTACGGCCTGACCGAGGAGGCCATCAACGGCCTCGACCCCGAGTCGGAGCCCAGCGCCGCGCGCGTGAAGGAGCTTGAGAAGATGGCGAAGGCCGACGGCGTCACCACCGTGTTCTACGAGACGCTCGTCAGCGACAAGACCGCGAAGACCATCGCCTCCGACGCCGGACTGAAGACGGACGTCCTCGACCCGATCGAGGGCATCACGGACAAGTCCCGGGGCAACAACTACTTCTCGGTCCAGAGGGCGAATCTCAAGGCGCTGCAGACGGCCCTGGGAGCCAAGTGACCAGCCGATCGGAGAGCGGCATGACCGAGCCCGTCATTTCCCTGCGGAACGTCCGCGCCGATCTCGGATCGCGCCCCGTCCTGCGGGGCATCGACCTCACCGTGCACCGCGGTGAGGTCGTCGCGCTGCTCGGCGCCAACGGCTCCGGCAAGTCGACGGCCGTGCGGACGATCATCGGACAGGTGCCGGTCGGCTCCGGCGAGATCGAGCTGTTCGGCACCCCGCGCCGGCGGTTCCGGGACTGGGCGCGGATCGGTTACGTCCCCCAGCGCACCACCGCCGCCGGCGGCGTCCCGGCCACCGTGACCGAGGTCGTCTCCTCCGGCCGCCTCTCCCGCACCCGCTTCGGCGTCTTCCGCAAGGACGACCGGGAGGCCGTACGGCACGCCCTGGACCTCGTCGGCATGGCGGACCGGTCGAAGGACAACGTCGACGCGCTCTCCGGCGGCCAGCACCAGCGCGTCCTGATCGCCCGCGCCCTGGCCTGCGAGCCCGAGCTGCTGATCATGGACGAGCCGATGGCGGGCGTCGACCTGGCCAGCCAGGAGGTCCTGGCGCGGACCCTGAAGGACCAGGTCGCGGCCGGTACGACGGTCCTCCTCGTGCTGCACGAGCTCGGCCCCCTGGAGCCGCTGATCGACCGGGCGGTCGTCCTGCGCGACGGCTGTGTGCAGCACGACGGCCCGCCCCCGAAGGCCGTCGGCCAGCACGCGCTACCCGGCCACGACCACGTACACCCGCACGCCCCGGCGGGTGCCGAACCGATGCGCACAGGACTGCTGAGCTGATGGACTTCCTCGACTACGCCTTCATGCAGCGGGCGCTGCTCGCCGCCGTCCTGGTCGGCATCACCGCCCCCGCCGTCGGCATCTACCTCGTCCAGCGCCGCCAGGCCCTGATGGGCGACGGCATCGGCCATGTCGCGATGACCGGCGTCGGCCTCGGCTTCCTGCTCTCCGCGTCCCCGGTCTGGATGGCGACCGCGGTCTCCGTCCTCGGCGCGGTGCTGATGGAACTGATCCGCTGGTACGGCCGCACCCGCGGCGACATCGCCCTCGCCATGCTCTTCTACGGCGGCATGGCCGGCGGCGTGATGTTCATCAACCTCGCGCCGGGCGGCTCCAACGCCAACCTGACCTCGTACCTCTTCGGCTCCCTCTCGACGGTGAGCGAGTCCGACGTGACGTCGATCTGCCTGCTGGCCGGCTTCGTCGTCCTCGTCACCGTCGGCCTGCGCCGCCAGCTGTTCGCGGTCAGCCAGGACGAGGAGTTCGCGCGTGTCACCGGTCTCCCGGTCCGCGCCCTGAACCTCCTCACCGCGGTCACCGCCGCGGTGACCGTGACGGTCGCGATGCGCGTGGTCGGCCTGCTGCTGGTGTCCGCCCTGATGGTGGTCCCGGTGGCCGCGGCCCAGCAGCTCAGCCGCAGCTTCGCCGCGACCTTCGCGATCGCCGTCGCGATCGGCGTGAGCGTGACCATCGGCGGCACGGTCACCTCGTACTACCAGGACGTCCCGCCCGGCGCGACGATCGTGCTGCTGACCATCGCCGCGTTCGTCGCGCTCAGCGTGCTGGCCGCGCCGCTGGCCCGCCGCCGCGCCCGCGCGGCAGCCGCCGCCCACCCGGCCGGAGACCCGGCGGAGTGCGCTGTTCCGGCCACAAGAGGGGCCGGCGACGGAGTTGGCGTCTGACCCGGCACAGCACGGGCTGGCACAATGGCCCGGCAAGCCGCAGACGTGAGGAGGCAACGGTGACGACCGCTGGACCGCCCGTTAAGGGCCGCGCCACCCGGCAGCGCGCCGCCGTCGCGGCGGCACTGGACGAGGTCGACGAGTTCCGCAGCGCGCAGGACCTCCACGACATGCTCAAACACAAGGGCGACTCGGTCGGCCTGACCACCGTGTACCGCACCCTCCAGTCCCTCGCCGACGCCGGTGAGGTGGACGTCCTGCGCACGTCCGAGGGCGAGTCGGTGTACCGCCGCTGCTCCACCGGCGACCACCATCACCACCTCGTCTGCAGAGTCTGCGGCAAGGCGGTGGAGGTGGAGGGGCCGGCCGTCGAGAAGTGGGCGGAGGCGATTGCCGCGGAGCACGGGTACGTCAACGTGGCGCATACCGTGGAAATTTTCGGTACGTGCGCGGACTGTGCGGAGAGCTCGGCGGGCTGAGGTCTCGTACGGCTGCGGGCCGGTGGGGGTTAGGGCGTGTTTCGAAAGTAGCGTCGTCCGCCCGTAGGGCGGGCCCGGCGGCGTCTGGTGCGTGCGATCGCAAGGCGGAGGGTCGCCCCGATACTGGATGTATCGGGGTGATCCCGACAACGCGGCGAGCGTGCGTGCCAGGCGTCGCCGGGCAGGCGGGACTTTCGAAACACGCCCTAGTCGCGCCCACGCGGCGGAGCCGCATATCGAACACAGCCCCGCGCCCCTTACGGGGCGCTTGAGTCCCGTCCTTCCATGGCCAACAGTTCCTCGTTCGGGATCGCGCCGCCGAAGCGGCGGTCCCGGGAGGCGAACTCGACGCACGCCCGCCACAGGTCACGACGGTCGAAGTCCGGCCACAGCACGTCCTGGAAGACCATCTCGGCGTACGCGCTCTGCCAGATCAGGTAGTTGGAGGTGCGCTGCTCGCCACTGGGGCGCAGGAACAGGTCCACGTCCGGCATGTCCGGGTAGTACATGTACTTCTGGAGCGTCTTCTCCGTGACCTTGGCCGGGTCGACGCGGCCCGCCTTCACGTCCTCGGCGAGGGCCTTCGCGGCGTCGGCGATCTCGGCGCGACCGCCGTAGTTCATGCAGAAGTAGAGCGTGAGACGGTCGTTGCCCTTGGTCTGCTCCTGGGCGACCTGGAGCTCCTTCGCGACCGACTTCCACATCCGGGGCATCCGGCCCACCCAGCGCACCCGGACGCCCAGGTCGTCGAGCTGGTCGCGGGTCTTGCGGATGAAGTCGCGGTTGAAGTTCATCAGGAAGCGGACCTCGTCGGGCGAGCGCTTCCAGTTCTCGGTGGAGAAGGCGTACAGCGAGATGTTCTTCACGCCGATCTCCACACCGCCCTGGAGGACGTCGAGAACGCGCTCGGCGCCGACCTTGTGGCCCTCGGTGCGGGGAAGCCCGCGCTCCTTGGCCCAGCGGCCGTTGCCGTCCATGACGATCGCCACGTGCTCGGGGACCAGCTCGCCGGGCAGCTTCGGGGCGCGGGCGCCGGAGGGGTGCGGCTCCGGTGCCTTGTACTCCCGACGCTGCCGCCCCAGGAACCCGCGTACGACCATGTGCCTCTCGTCTCCCTCTAGCTCTTCTCTACATACCTGAGCGAGCGCAGTCCACGCTCCAGGTGCCAGTGCAAGTACGCGGACACCAGCCCGCTGCCCTCACGCACGTACCGGGCCTCCGCCGCGTCCGCCGTCTCCCAGTCTCCCGTAAGCAGCGCGCCCAGGAGGACCAGGGTCTGCGGTGAGGGTACGACGCTGCCGGGCACCCGGCAGTCGACGCAGACGCTGCCGCCGGAGGCGACCGAGAAGAAGCGGTTCGGGCCGGGCAGGCCGCACTTCGCGCAGGCGTCGAAGCTGGGCGCGTAGCCGTTGACGGCGAGGGAGCGCAGCAGGAAGGCGTCGAGGACGAGATGCGGGGCGTGCTCGCCCCGGGCGAGAGTCCGCAGCGCCCCGACGAGCAGAAGATACTGCTGTACGGCGGGCTCGCCCTCGTGATCCGTGAACCGCTCGGCGGTCTCCAGCATGGCCGTCCCGGCGGTGTAGCGCGCGTAGTCGCTCACGATGCCGCCGCCGTACGGGGCGATGGTCTCGCTCTGGGTGCACAGGGGCAGCCCGCGTCCGACCAGTTCGCTGCCGCGGGCGAAGAACTGCACGTCGACGTGGGAGAAGGGTTCCAGGCGGGCGCCGAACTTGGACTTCGTCCGCCGCACCCCTCGGGCCACCGCCCGCACCCGGCCGTGTCCGCGTGTGAGCAGCGTGATGATGCGGTCGGCTTCGCCGAGCTTCTGGGTCCGCAGGACGATGCCGTCGTCCCGGAAGAGACTCATCGCACACCGCCGCGGCACCGCTGGGGGCGGGACTGGCTCATGGCACCCATTCTGGCCCATGCGGCGGGGTCCGAGGGATCAGGTGTCGGCCCCGTCGCCGCTGCCGGTCAGGGAACGGATGCTGCCCGGGGCGGGGAGTCCGTTCGGCGGCGGCTGCAGGTCACCGGCCGCCTCCCACAGTTGCTCGAACCGGCGTGACAGGGGCTGTACGAGTTCGGGCCGGGCGTTCACCGCCGTCGACGAGTTCAGCCCCAGCTGGTCGGGGTGGATCTCGTAGGAGAGCGCCTTGTCGAAGAGGATGAAGTCGATCATCTTGCCCCGGCGGAGGTGTGCCGGAAGCTGGTCGAGGGCCACGACGCGGACCTTGATGCCCATGTAGCGCTGCTCCTCGCAGATGGGATCCAGCGCGGCTCGCTCCTGGTTCTCCTTGACGATGAACAGGCGCCTGACCGTGACGCCCCGTTCGTTGATCCCGTCGCGCTGGGCCGTCAGATAGCGGTTCGCCGGCTCGGTGGACCAGAAGTCCTCGTCGACGAGGTTGGTGCTGATGGCGTCGATGCTGAGGTGGGTGCATTTGGTCAGCGTCATGAGCCAGTCGTGGTTCTCGCCCGGCGTCTCCGCGGTGAGGGCGGCGAGGTCCTCCATCACTCCGGCGAGCCGGTTGATCTCCTCGTTCGCGAAGTCGTGCAGGATCCTCGGCCCGGTGGAGACGACCTTGGTGGCGTTCTCGGCGAGTCGGGGCACGCCGTCGTCGCGGAGCTTCTCCACCTCGTTGAAGAGCTTGGTGGCCTTGCCGATGTCGGCGAAGCGCTGGTCGACGGAGCCCTTCACGGCCTGCATCTGGTTCACGAACGAGACCAGGAACTGAACGATCAGCACTATGCCGCCGCACAGCACGGAGAGCACGAGCTGCCAGGGGCCGTCGTCGTCGGACGAGATCACGTTGGTCAGCAGGTAGACGACTCCACCCACCACCACCGTGACCAGGAGCTTCTGTGTTACATGCCGTGCGTGCATCTCTCTTTCTCCCCCCGTTGGGATCGTGCCGTCGGGATCGTGCGTCAGGGTGTCGGCAGCGCCTGCCGTGGGACGGTGAGGTTCTGCAGGACGAGTTGGTCGCGGATGCGCTGGGCGAGGGCGTTCCACTGCCGGCTGTAGCCCGGGGTCTGCTCCAGTTCCCGCCAGGCGGTGTACAGGGTGCCGTCGACGCGGGCCTGCGGCATCCACAGGTGCAGCAGGTGGTCGACGAGCGGGCGCAGCACCTTCAGGACGGCCCGGCCGTCCTCGGAGCCGACGCGCAGTCCGTCGAGTTTGTCGGCGACGGTGGTGAGCAGCCAGTCGTGCAGCGCGAGGTCCTCGCACAGTCCGGCCGCGGCGGCGGGCGCGGTGCCGGGCGGCAGTCGCAGTTCGACGATCCGCAGGCCGTCCTCGGCCTTGGTGAACCGCAGGGACGTCTCCTCGCCGTCGGCCGTCGCGGCCGCCGTCCAGCGCAGGCTGGTGTCGGCGGTGGTGAGCGGGGGGTCGTAGTCGAGGATCCGGTCCTCGCGGGAGATCCTCGCCAGCAGGCTGTCGGCGATGGAGCCGACGTCCAGCTCGCCGGGCTGATGGCCGCTCAGGAAGCCCTCGTTGAGGGACTTCTCGGGGAGCCGGCCGACCGGAACCAGGGTGCCGGGGCGGACCAGGTAGTAGCCCCAGGGCCGGCGCCGGTCGGGGCCTGAGGCGGCGGCGGAGAAGTACGCCGTGGACTGCAGGACCCGGCCCTCGGTGAGCGCCGCCCGGGCGGTGACCGTGCCGACGGCGCGGCTGCGGGCGCCGGTGGCGGTGGGCAGCCGGCAGTCGACGCCGGTGAGGACGTCCGGGGAGACGGCGTGCCGGTTGGGGTGCCGGGAGACCCGTACGCGTTCGTCGGCACGCAGCCGCAGCAGTGCCACGGCGGCCCGCTCGTCGACGGCGTCCCGGGTGGGCAGCAGGCAGGTGCGCACCTCGCCGCAGACGAGAACGGGACCCGCGGCTGTGCCCAGGCGGCCCATCACAGGCCCGGCGGGAACACGTAGGAGGTGCGGTCCACCACTCCGGCGGGTACGGCGAAGCCCTCCGCCTCGGACCGCTCGGTGACCTGGAGAAGCGTCTGGGCCTCGACGTGGACCTGGTCGAGGATGACGCGTACGGCGTGCTCGACGGGCAGGAAGCGGGCGGGCAGGACGCTGCAGGTGACGTACGCGGTGAAGGGTGTGGCCTTCGGGTTGAGGCGCAGGACGGGCGGCAGCTCGTCCCACTCGGCGGGGAAGTCCTTGTCGTCCCAGGGGGTGGGGGTGAGCACGGCGCGGCCGTTGTCGCGGAGGAGGCCGAGGCGGACCAGTTGCCAGACGGAGGCGAGGAACGCGCAGGACCAGGTGCGGTCGTCGTCGGGGCCGTTCCACAGTTCGACGTCCATGAAGACGGAGTGGCCGCGGGCGCCGGTCTCGCTGGGCGGCTGCCAGACGGTGCCGGTGGAGTCGAGGGCGGCGGAGGTGCGCTGTGCGGGGGCGCGGCGGCCGTTGGTGAGCCAGCCGGTGCGGCTGACGGGCGGGCGGAAGCCGTTGCTGCCGGGCGGGGGTGACTCCACGAGCCGGTGCAGGACGGACTCGGCGAGTTCGGCCCGGTCCCGGTGGGCGGGGTCGGCCACGGCGCAGCCCGACTCACGGGCGAGGTAGTCGATGGTGAGTCCGGCGTCGGCGGCGGCCTGGAGCAGGGGCGGGATCAGCTCGGCGGGGGTGGAGAGCCGGGAGAAGTAGTCGTCGATGAGGAAGCAGGTGCTGATCCGGGGGCGCCGGCCTGCGAGCAGTGGGCCGAGGCCGGCCCGGGCGGCGTCGACCCAGGGCCGTACGGCGGTGAAGTGCCGGCGCAGCCGGGCGGGCCCCTCGACGAAGTCCTCCATGTACAAGTGGCCTAATTCCAGGGAGAGATGGGAGAACGGAACGGATTCCGTGCGCGGTTCGGCGCTGGTCTCCCGGAACACGGCCGCGGACTGGTTCACAACTCCCCCCAGAACTTGTCGTCGGTCACCCGTTGGGCGAGATCTCCCATGGCCTGCCAGGTGTCGTTGTTGGCGATCCTTCGGTCGTGCACGTCCTCGTTGGTGATGAGGCGTTCCTGCCATTGCAGGACGGGTTCCAGCGGAATGGAGGTCAGCACCCGTGTCTTGCCGATACCGCGGCCGGCGGCGAGTTGTTCGAGTTCCTTGTCGCACTTGCGCATCCACGCGTACTGCGAGGGCGACACCTGTGACCACGGGGGTGCCTCGAGATCGGGTACGGCGGCCCGGACGAAGCGGATCGATCCGTTGAGCGCGTCGGGCCGGTGCCCCATGCCTATACCGGCCTGTGCGATTCCCTGTTTCCCGTACACGAGTTCGGCGGCGGCCATCACATGCTGGCGGGTCCAGCGGTGATAGACGAGCCATCGCGTTTTGAGCCGGCCGAGCCCGCCGCGGGGCGAGGTGGCGACGAGTGCGAGGTCCATCGCATAACTGCGTCCGGCGCTCAGGTCGACGATGATGACGTCGAATTCGCGTTTCAGGCCGAGGACGAGATCGACGCAGCGGTGGAGGTTCTCCTCGTCGGTGACGAATTCCCCGCCGGTGCGGTCGCCGGGCAGCAGGACGAGCCGGCCGGAGCCGCCGGGCCGGTTGCGCAGGTCGGGGTGTTCGGTGCGGGCCCAGACGTCGACCCGAAAGGGTTTGCCGGTCTTGCCCTGGAGGTACGAGTGCAGCCCGTGCCCCTCGGCCTCGGTGAGGACGTCGGGCAGGTCGAACACGGCGGCCGCGGTGGGCGAACCGAAGTCGAAGTCCAGGTAGCAGACGTCGTCGCCGCCCAGCGCCAGATGGTAGGCGAGGTTGGCGCTCGTCACGGAGCGGCCCGTGCCTCCCTTGTCGGAGGCGGCGAACACGAGCACGGATCACACCCCCCGGGGGCCGGAGTCGCCCCGGGCGCGGTCGAGTTCGTAGAGCCGGGCGAGGACGCCGAGGGCCAGGGAGTGGGCGGTGCCGGGCTGTTTGTCGACCAGTTGCCGGGCGCGGCGCAGATCGGCCTCGATGGCCCGGACCTGTTCGCCCTGGGAGCTTCTCGGGGCGGGGGCGGGCTGCTCCAGCTGCTCCTTGCCGAAGAGATGGGCGGCCTCGCTGATGGCGGCCTGGGCGAGCGTGGACATCTCGGCGCTGCGGATGGGGTTCTGGGTGTAGAGGCCGCGGGCGACGACCATGCACTCGGTGACGCGCTCGGTGATGCTCCAGGACAACGGCCCTTCGCGGACCGGGAATTCGGGGTACACGGCGTGCACGTTGTCCCAGAGGCCGACGCCCTCGCCGTCGGTGATCCGGCGGGCCCAGAGGTGGTCGAGGATGTCCTCGGCGAGCCTGAGCAGCCGGTCCTGCGAGGCGATGTTCCGCGACAGCGCGCACAGTTGCAGGGTTCGCTTGAGCAGCTGTGCGGAGAAGTCGCCCATGGTCCACCTCATGGCGGGGCCGATCTTCTCGCTGCCCAGCAGCGGCAGGCTGACGCCGGGGTTGTGCAGGCCGACCGCCGGGTCCTCACGGGTGGGGCGGCTGGTGATGCGGCCGCGGTCGGCGAGGCGTTCCATCACGGCGACGGTGCGGGTGAGGTCGTCGTCGGTGGCGCGCCGGCGGACCAGGTCGTGGACGAGGATGGAGGCCACGGAGAGGGAGAAGTACTCGGACTCCAGCTGCTGGAGCGTGGTGCGCCAGGGGATCTCCTCCAGCGGCCAGGTCGCGTCGTCGAAGCGGGCGATGGCGGACCAGTACTGCTGGGTGATCTCCCAGCGCAGCCGCAGCGCGTCGGCCAGCTTCTGCTGTTCGGCGGTGAGCAGACCGAGGACGAGGGTGCGCTCGGAGGACAGGTCGGGGATGCCGTCGAGGGCGACGACGGTGAAGTACAGGTAGGGCACGGCGCGGGCGACGCCCTCGTGCTGTTTGCCGATGCCCTCGGCGGTGGCCGGTTCGACCTCGACCTCGGGGGCGCCCTTCACCAGGCTCCAGGCCCAGCCGCACTCGAAGAGGCGGTTCTCGTTGCGGAGTTCGTCGGTGACGTCGCCGTCGAGGCCGAGGGTGACGCTCTCGGTGATGAGGGCGCGCAGCGACTTGAAGCGGTCCTGGAAGCGGGCGAGGACCTGCCGGTCGGAGAGCCGGCCGCGGCCGAGGAGCCGGGCGAGTGCCTGGCCCTGGTCGGAGTTGATGTCGACGACGTTGACCGTGAAGGAGCGCAGCAGGCTGACCATGGCGGCGGTGAGCCGGTTGCTGGTCTCCTCGCGTAGCTTGTCGATGCGGGCGAGGGTGGAGGCGCGCAGGGTCTTGCCGCGGTACACCTTGAGGAAGCCGAGGGTGGCCAGGCACAGCGTGATCGACATGGAGTAGGAGTCGACGACGCCGACCTGCCGCTGCTCCTTGGAGAGTTCGTGCTCGGGGTCCTCGGGTGCGAAGTAGTAGCCGCCCGCGAAGGTGGGGCCCTCCTCGCCGCGGTGCTGCTGCATGAAGTCGCCGAGGATCTCCACGAGGTTCGCGGGAATCTCGCTGGAGTCACCCGCGTTCCGCAGGGCCCTTTCGACGTCGAGCTCGGTGGTGTCGGGGTCGTCCAGGCGGAACGGCTCGATTTCGGTGGCCGGGTAGAGAAGGCAGAGCAGACGCTCGGCGTCGGCGACGCTGCTGCGGCCGCCCCATTCGCCCCAGTCCCAGGTGCCGTCGTCGAAGGAATGGCGGGCGATGGCCTGCCACACTTCGAGCAGATTCTGTCTCGGCTTGATCTGCATGCCCATTCCCCTCGCACAGGCCGGTCTTCACGGATTCCGATGTTCCCGATATTTCGAGGTCATTCTTTCCGTCGACCGCAGACCAGGATCATTCCGCTGTATCCGTCGCGCACGAGATCGTGCGGATCGTCCAGACGGTACATCTTCATGTCCTGGGCGAAATTACCGAGCGATTCCTCGACCTTTTCCTCGTCGATTTCCCGGGTGGCCGGAAAATCGACCTCGCCGACGCGATATCCCTCGGAATGCTCCATGAACGCGGCGGCGAAAGGCGCGCCCGGATTCAGCGCGCTCATGAAACAGCCCACGCCGCGCTGGAACTCGTCGAGCGAGGTGGTGATGGACTCGGCGACGAAGAACATGGTGCCGAGATCCCAGCGGCGGGTGTCGGAGCAGAGGTCGAAGAGGCTGCCGGGCTCGGGCTGCTGGACGGCTTCCTTGAAGCGGACCCTTGGTGTGACGTCGAGTTCGGCATATGCCGGGTCCTCGCACAGGACGTCCCAGAACTGGTCCCAGTGCTGGTCGTACTCGGCGACCTGGCTGCCGAGGTAGGCGAGATTGCCGGCGGACCGCTCCAGGAGCGTGATCCGGTCGCACCAGGGAAGCATGGCGAGAGCGGGATAGAGATTGGGACCGGCGCCGACGTCAATACCGGAGGGGACTCTGCCGCTCCCCCGGAAATGATCACTGAAGTGGTCCCGCACCCGAGAGATGATCTCCTTGTCCACCGCCTGCATGTGGAGGTAGTTGCGCCTGATGTACGCCTCCGGGTCGAAGTCGTCCCAGCGTGCGTCGGCATTCAGTTTCGCGTCGGCGGTGGTTCCAGAAGTCATGGTTCACCTTACCGTAGGCGCACCGGGCGCGGGGGTCTTGAAGGGCTGGTTACACCTGGCCAATGATGGAGATCAGGTACGGAAATCACACAAGGCCCCAATTCGATTTGTCGACATTCACAAGGGGACGGTATGACTCCACCTCCCGGAGATCACTTCCGGTCGGCCACCGGTCCGGCGGTCGGTCCGACAGCCGGTCCGACAGTCGGCCAGATACCCGGAACGACGCGGTTACGGATCCGAAGGGCCACCGAGGCCGATCTGCCGCAGCTCGCACGCCTGGACGAGGAGGCCTTCCCACACGGTCCATACCCGTTCTTCGTCCTGCGTCAACTCCTCACCGCGTTCCCCGACTTCCTGCTCCTCGTGGAGGAGGGCAGCGAGCTGCACGGCTATGTGCTCGCCGCCTCGCCGCACGAGGCGCAGAGCTGGGTCCTCAGCCTCGCCATCGCCCCCACCATGCGCGGACAGGGCCTGGGCCGGCTGCTCATGACGGGGATCCTCAGCCATCTGCGCGCCAAGGGCACCCACTCCGTCTGGCTCTCCGTGGAACCCGGAAACGAGTCGGCCGTCGCCCTCTACCTCTCCCTGGGCTTCGTCCCGGACCCCGGCGGCCCCCGCAAGGACTACTTCGGCCCCGGCGAACACCGGCTGCTCATGTCGCTCACGCTTTGAATCCTCCCCTCCTGAAGGGACGGGGATTCCTGGCTCAGGCTGCCTCAGGGAGCAGCGCTCCCGGAGGTCTTACGCCCTCGACACCAGCCGGGTTGAGACCAGCCCGGAGGAGCATCACGCGGGCGGAGTTCTTGTCCCGAGGGGACACGGTTCCGCATGCGGTGCAGGTGTAGGTGCGTTCGGACAGCGGCTGGGGGTCCCCCCACGCCTTTAAGGCAGTGGGGGAGCGTGCTTGGTTCTCGCTCCGCATGTTGCGCAGTCCATGGTGGTGTGCGCCGGATGGACCAGGTGCACGATGCGGCCATGCTTG
>NZ_JBLRVZ010000053.1:37437-93747 GCF_048159505.1 Streptomyces sp. T028 | reverse complement strand
CGCCGGGCTGGGGGCACCCCCTCTGGGGGAGGGACTTTCGAAACACGCCCTGGGTCGTGTCCGCAAAGTCCCGCCTGCCCGGCGACGCCATGCACACTCCCCCAGAGGGGGTACCACCCCCACCCGCCGCACCGGGCACGAACCCACGTGCAACCAGTACGAGGGTCCGTGCCCGGCACTCCCCCAGCCTCCGGCCGGGGGGACCCCCAGAGCACGCACCTGACGCCGCCCGGCCCGCCCTCCGGGCGGACGACGGGACTTTGCGGACACGCCCTAGCGGACCAGTCCCCACCGGAAGCCCAGGGCCACCGCGTGGGCGCGGTCCGAGGCGCCGAGTTTCTTGAACAGGCGCCGGGCGTGCGTCTTGACGGTGTCCTCGGAGAGGAACAGCTCGCGGCCGATCTCCGCGTTGGAGCGGCCGTGGCTCATGCCTTCGAGGACCTGGATCTCGCGCGCGGTGAGCGTGGGCGCGGCGCCCATCTCGGCGGAGCGCAGCCGGCGCGGGGCCAGCCGCCAGGTCGGGTCGGCGAGCGCCTGGGTGACGGTCGCGCGCAGCTCCGCGCGCGAGGCGTCCTTGTGCAGATAGCCGCGGGCGCCGGCGGCCACCGCGAGGGCGACACCGTCCAGGTCTTCGGCGACGGTGAGCATGATGATGCGCGCACCGGGGTCGGCGGACAGCAGCCGCCGTACGGTTTCGACACCGCCCAGTCCGGGCATGCGCACGTCCATCAGGATGAGGTCCGAGCGGTCGGCGCCCCAGCGGCGGAGGACTTCCTCGCCGTTGGCCGCCGTCGTCACGCGCTCGACGCCGGGCACGGTCGCGACCGCGCGGCGGAGCGCCTCTCGGGCAAGCGGGGAGTCGTCGCAGACGAGGACGGAAGTCATGGCCGCCCTCCGCAGCTGATGCGCGTCACCTTGTGCCTCCAGGCTGGTGGGAAATCGTCACCTGTGCGGTCGACCGTCTCGGACGCCTGCCCGAGCGTTTGTGTTTTCAACCGCCTCGCACTCTCAACGACGGTCACTCGAAAGAGTTACGGGGCCGCATGCAGTCTTCGGCACTCTACGTGAGGGTGCGGACACGGTGGAGGCTGCCGCGCTGACCCTCAAGCTTTCATCACAACCCGTGCCCCATTCAGCCCTATTTCTTCCCTTTAGCTGGTGTCTGAGGCTAGATTCGCAATGAGTCATATTTTCATCTCCTTAGATCGTAGTTGTACGGTCGTTGGCACCGTATCCGCTCAGAACGGCTACAAGGGGTCACGCAATGGCAGATTTCTCCCGCCTTCCCGGACCGAACGCGGACCTGTGGGACTGGCAGCTCCTGGCTGCCTGCCGCGGGGTGGACAGTTCGCTCTTCTTCCATCCGGAGGGTGAGCGCGGGGCGGCTCGGAGCGCTCGAGAGAACTCGGCCAAGGAGGTCTGCATGAGGTGCCCGGTCCGCGCGCAGTGCGCGGCTCACGCGCTGGCCGTACGCGAGCCGTACGGCGTGTGGGGCGGGCTGACCGAGGACGAGCGCGAGGAGCTGATGGGCCGGGCGCGCAATCGCCTGGTGTCGGCGTCGACGGGCGCGAGAGACGCGTCGTCGGACACGTGAAGGAACGCCGAAGGACATTGAAGGAACGTTTCTGCAAGCCATATGGGCAATCGGCGGGCACGCGTACGTGCCCGCCGTTGGCTATTTGGCCCGCGCCGCCCGCGCCGCCCGCGCCAGCCGCTCCAGCGTCGCCGCGACCGCCGGCACCTGGGCCAGGTCTGGCAGGGTGAGCGCGACGATCTCCCGCCGCACCGCCGGTTCCAGCGTCACCGCGCGCGCTCCCCGGGGCCGTACGGACTCGATCGCGAGCTGGGGCAGGACGGCCACACCGAGACCGGCGCCGACCAGGCCGACCACCGCCGGGTAGTCGTCGGTGGCGAAGTCGATGCGGGGCGTGAAGCCCGCGCGCTCGCACACCTCCACCAGCTGGCCCCGGCAGCGCGGGCAGCCCGCGATCCACGGTTCGGCGGCGAGTTCGCCGATGGCGACGGCCTCCGCCCGCGCGAGCCGGTGCCGCTCCGGTACGAGGGCGACCAGCCGGTCCGTCAGCAGGGGCCGTACGACCAGGTCGTCCCACTCCTCGGCCTGCCCGGCGCCCGGCACGCGCGCGTAGCGGAACGCGAGGGCGATGTCGTAGTCCCCGGCGCGCAGCGCCTCGACCGACTCGGGGGGTTCGGCCTCCTCCAGGGAGACCCGGGTGCCGGGGTGGTCCGCGCGCAGGGCGGCGAGGGCGGTGGGGACGAGGGTGGAGCTGCCGCTGGGGAAGGACACCAGCCGGACCCGGCCGGCGCGCAGCCCCGCGATCGCGGCGACCTCCTCCTCGGCGGCGGTGAGGCCGGACAGGATCCCGGCCGCGTGCCGTACGAGGGCCTCGCCCGCCTGGGTCAGCCGCATCTCACGGCCGCTGCGGACCAGCAGAGGGGTGCCCACGGAGGTCTCCAGGGCCTTCATCTGCTGGCTGACGGCCGGCTGGGTGCAGCCCAGTTCGCGCCCGGCCGCCGAGAACGAGCCGGTGGCGGCGACGGCGCGCAGCACACGGAGATGACGGGCCTCGATCACGCTTCGAGCATAAGCGCACCTTGGGTACGGCGTCCAAAAACACGTCGACACTTTGAGGTGCGGTGACCTACCGTGACGTCATGAGGCTTCTCTCCGTCAACCTGGGCCGAGCGCGGGCCGTCCCGTACACCGACCATCCGCAGAAGCTGACCGGCATCGACAAGCGGCCGGTCGAGGGACCCGTGCGGATCTCGGCGCCCGGTCCGAAGGGCGTCGCCGGCAGCGGGCTGGCCGGGGACGAGATCTGCTCCCTGATCCATCACGGCGGGGACGACCAGGCGGTGTACGCCGTGGCGCGCGAGGATCTCGACGACTGGGAGCGCGAGCTGGGGCGCACGCTGTCCGCCGGCGCGTTCGGCGAGAACCTCACCACCACCGGCCTGGACGTCTCCGGGGCCCGGATCGGCGAGCGCTGGCGGATCGGCCCCGACGTGGTGCTGGAGGTCACCTCCGGGCGGATCCCGTGCCGTACCTTCCAGGGCCACATGGGTGAGGAGAAGTGGGTCAGGCGGTTCACGGCGAAGGCGGCGACCGGCGCGTATCTGCGGGTGATCGAGCCGGGCGAGGTCCGCGCGGGGGACGCGATCGAGATCGTCCATGTGCCGGAGCACGAGGTCACGGCCCGGATGCAGTTCCAGGCGGTCACCACGCACCGCGAACTGCTGCCGCGGCTGCTCGCGGCGGGCGAGGCCCTGCACCCGGAGGCGCGGGCGGCGGCACGCGAGTACGTCGAGAAGTACGGCGACCGAACAGACCGCTGAACGGCGGTCACGGCGGCGGTCACGGTCCCCGGCCCGCACCGGTTCTTCACGTTCGGGAGGGCGTGTGCGAGGCCGTGTGCGCGGAGCGGATCCGCATGGTCCGGGTCATTACTCTTCAGCCATGACAACGGCTCTCATCACGGGTTCGACCGCGGGCATCGGCGCCGCGTTCGCCCGCAGACTGGCGGCGGACGGGCATGATCTCGTCCTTGTCGCCCGGGACACCAAGCGGCTGCGCGAGCAGGCGACCGAGTTGCACGACCGGCACGGCATCGAGGCGGAGGTGCTCACCGCCGACCTCGCCACCGACGCGGGCATCGAGGCGGTGGCCGCCCGGCTCGGTGACCGCAAGAACCCGGTCGACCTGCTGATCAACAACGCGGGCTTCGGCAACAGGGGCCGCTATCTCGACGTACCGATGGCCGACGAGCTGAAGATGCTCAAGGTGCACTGCGAGGCGGTGCTGCGGCTGACGTCTGCCGCGGTCGCGTCGATGCGGGAGCGCGGGCGCGGCGGTGTGGTGAACGTGGCGTCGGTGGCGGCGTTCCTGCCGCGCGGGACGTACGGGGCGTCGAAGGCGTGGGTCGTGCAGTTCACGCAGGGCGCGGCGAAGGATCTGGCCGGCAGCGGGGTGCGGCTGATGGCGCTGTGCCCGGGTTTCGTGCGCACGGAGTTCCACGAGCGGGCCGGGATGGGCACGGACAACATCCCGGGCTGGATGTGGCTGGACGCGGACAAGCTGGTCGCGGCGGCGCTGGACGATCTGGCGCGGGGGAAGTCGCTGTCGATCCCCGACCCGCGTTACAAGACGCTGATGGCTCTGGTGAAGGTGACGCCGCGCGCGCTGCTGGGCGGGATCAGCTCCAGGACGGGCCGGAAGTACGGGCCTCAGTAGCCGGCGTCCTCGGTTACGCGGGTGACGTCGGCGCTCCGGTGGGAAAATGGGCTTGTCAGAAGACCGGACCCAGGGGGACCGGAGGCGGCGTCATGACATTCGTACAGCTCATCGACTGCAAGACCAGTCGGTTCGACGAGATGAACCGGCTGATGGACTCATGGGTCGAGCAGACCAAGGGGAAGCGGACCGCGACGCACAACGTGATCGGCAAGGACCGGTCCGACGCGTCGCACTTCATCGAGATCGTGGAGTTCCCGTCGTACGAGGACGCGATGCGGAACTCGAACCTGCCGGAGACCGACAGGGTCTTCCAGCAGATGGTCGCCCTGTGCGACGAGATGCCGACCTTCACCGATCTGGACGTGGTGCGGGACGAGCAGCTGTACGCGGCCAACGCGCGCCGCTTCTTCGAGACGCTGGGCGCTCCGGGGCCGTTGCCCGCGCTCGACGATCTGCTCGTGGAGGACTACCACGACCACGATCCCGCCAATGAGCAGGACGTCATCGGCATGGACGCGGTGCGGCGCGAGATCGAGATGTGGAAGGGCGGCTTCGTCTTCTCGTTCACCGTCGAGGACCAGCTCGCCCAGGACGACCGTGTGTGCACCCGGTGGACCTGGAACGGCACCCACACCGGCGAGTTCATGGGGATCCCGGCGAGCGGACGGAAGGTCTCCATGACCGGCACGACGATCCATCGCTGCCGGCCGGACGGCAGGATGGCCGAGGCCTGGTGGCAGTACGACCGACTGGGGCTGATGGGCCAACTGGGCGCCCTGGACGCGCTGGAGACCTGAGTCGTACGCCCGTACAGACCGCCCGCGAAGGGGGAAGCCCCCGTTCCGCACCACCGGGACGGGGGCTTCTTCGCCCTGCTTCCTCGTGCGCCTCTACGAGGCCGCGGTCAGCAACTCGCGCTGCTCCTCGGGGAGTTCGACCGTCTCGGCGTAGAGGAGGGCCTGGTCGGGCTCGAAGACGAGGGCCACTTCGCCGGACAGCCCGCCGTGGTCGCTGAGGACCTGCACGATCTGCTCGCCCAGCCGGACGTCGTACTCGTAGCGGGAGCCGACGTAGGAGCTGGTGATGACCTCGGCCTTCAGCTGGTTGACGGCGGAGGCCGCCGTCGCCGCCGGAACGACCTTGAGGCGCTCGGGCCGGATCGCGACGGTGACGGAGTCGCCGCCCGGGACGGACCGGTCGCTCTCGACCTGGACCGTGTCGGCGCTGCAGTCGAGGAGGATGCGGTGGCGTGTGCCCTCCTGGCCGGTCACCCGGCCGGTGAGGAAGTTGCAGCGGCCCACGAAGGCGGCCACCGCGGGGGCGGCGGGGCGTTCGTAGATCTCGTGCGGGGTACCGATCTGGATCATGTTGCCGCCCTCCATCACCGCGATGCGGTCGCTGAGGGCGAGGGCCTCCTCCTGGTCGTGGGTGACGTAGACCGTGGTGATGCCGAGCTCCACCTGGAGGCGCTTGAGCCAGGCACGGGCCTGTTCGCGCAGTTTGGCGTCCAGGTTGGACAGCGGTTCGTCGAGGAGGAGGACCGTCGGGGAGTAGACCAGGGCGCGGGCGAGGGCGACGCGCTGCTGCTGACCGCCGGAGAGCTGGTGCGGGTAGCGGCCGCTCAGGTCGGCGAGGCCGACCTTGTCCAGCGCGTCGTGGATCAGCGTTTTCTGCTTCTCCTTGGGGACCTTGCGGATGTTCAGGGGCAGGGCGAGGTTCTTCGCGATGGTCATGTGCGGCCACAGCGCGTAGGACTGGAAGACCATGCCGAGGTTGCGTTCCTCGGGTGGGAGGAAGACGCCGGACGCGGCGTCGACGAAGGGTTTGCCGCCGACCGAGATGGAACCCTCGGTGGGCTGCTCCAGACCCGCTATGCAGTTGAGCGTGGTCGACTTGCCGCAGCCGCTCGCTCCCAGGAGGGTGAAGAACTCGCCGTCCTTGATGGTGAAGGTGACGTCGCGCAGGACGGAGTTGTCCCCGAACGTCTTGGCCAGGTTCTTCACGGTCACCTCAGGCATGGTGCTTTCCCTTCATGAGCAGGCCGGCGAGTGCGACGAAGACCGCGGTGATGGCGATCTGGAGGGTTGCCAGAGCGGCGACGGATCCGGCCCGGCCCTGGGTCCACAGCCGCAGCATGGTGGTTCCCAGGATGTTGTTGTCCGCGGAACTGATGAACACCGCGGGCGAGTACTCCTTGAGCATGATCACGAAGGTCAGGATCAGCGCACCGGCGAAGGCGGGCGTGAGGAGGGCCCGCAGCACGCGGAAGAACGTCATCACCCAGTCGGCGCCGGACACCCGGGCCGCGTTGTCCAGTTCGCCGCCGATCTGCATGATCGCCGGGGCGACCGAGCCGAACGCACTGGGCAGGGCGCGGATGCCGAAGGCGATGATGACGGCGTAGATCGTGCCCTGCAGCACCGAGCCGATGCCGAACGGGGCGAGGGCGAGGGCCCAGAAGAAACCGATACCCACGATGATGCCCGGCATCGACTGCGGGATCAGCGCGAGGTACTCCACGGCCCGGCCGAAGCGGAAGGTGGAGCGGCGGGCGACCATGACCGCGACCACGGCGAGGGCGCTGATCGTCACCGCGCCGACCCCGGCCACGATGACGCTGTTCCAGATGGACCGGACGTAGTTGTCCGACTCGAACACCATCTCGTAGTTCTGGGTGGTGACGGTCTTCAGCGGCGACTGGAGCGGGGTGAAGATCAGCGTGAAGGAGCGGAAGACCAGGCCGACGATCGGGATCAGCGCACCGGCGATGACGTAGAACCAGATGCACACGATGCTCACCCACTTCAGCCAGCCCAGGTCGAGCTTGCGGGGGCGGGTCGCCTTGCCGCGCACGGACACGAACCGGGCGGCGTTCTTGAGCAGCTTCGCCTGCACCGCCACCAGACTGAGCGCGACCAGCAGGATGATCGTGGAGGCGGCGCCCAGGACCGTGTAGTCGGGGTCCACCGACGTGAGGCCGTTGTGGTAGAGGAACGTCGAGAACACGTCGATCTTCACCGGCTGGCCGTACAGCAGCGGCACGCTCAGGGTTTCGAGCGACACGGAGAAGACCAGGATGGCGCTGTAGACGATGGGCGGCCTGAGCATCGGGACGACCACCTGCGCCAGGATCCGCAAGGGGCCGGCCCCGCAGACCTGGGCCGCCGACTCCAGGGACGCGTCGGACTGCCGGAGCGCGTTGGCGCAGAACACGTAGGCGATCGGCGCGAGGGCCACGGCCTCCGTGAGCGCCATCCCGGGGATCGAGTACAGGTTCCACGGCACTCCGCCGAAGACCTGCTGGACCTTGATGCTGACGAACCCGGCCGGGCCGTACATGATGATCCAGCCGAAGCCCAGGATCAGCGAGGAGATGAAGAACGGCCACTGCATCGCCAGGGCGACCACCCGGCCGCCCGGCAGCTTGGTGCGGACCACCACGATCGCCATCGGGATGGCGATGGCCAGGCTCAGCAGCGTGGTGAGAGTGGCGAACAGCAGCGTGTTGAGGGCCACTTCGCCGAAGCCGGCCTCGGTGAAGAGCCTGCTGTAGCCGCTGAGGGTGAAGGCTCCCCCGGCCTCGTAGAGCGGGCGGTTGCGGATGCTCTGGTAGAGGGTCGGGACGATCGGAGCCAGTACCAGGACCGCGAGGATCGCGAGGACCGCGTACTGGACGACCTGGTCCCGTCCGATGCCGAGAATTCGGCGGTAGCGCGGCGGCCTGAACTCCTGGAGGTGTTCGTCGGCCGGCGTGCCGGGCGGCTTGGTCAGGGTTGACATCTGTTCTGGCTCCGATCGTCGCGTCAGCCGTGCCTACTTCTTGGCGAGTCCGTTGAAGCGGTCGAGCCAGGCGTCGGCGTCGCTCTTGGAGACGGCGGTGTACTTGACGGGGATGATGTTGTCCTCGCCGACCGCGTCGACGACCTCCTGGTAGGTGTGCAGACCCTCGCCCGAGACGCCCTCCCGGTAGGACGACAGACCGCCCTCGGCGACGGCGCGCTGGCCCTCCTCCGACAGCGCGAAGTCCAGGAACAGCTTCGAGGTCGCCGGGTGCGGCGCCTCGGCGGCGATACCGATGCCGCGCGGGAGGACGACGGTGCCGTCCTTCGGGAAGACGATCTTCACCAGGCCCGCGCTGTCCTCGACGACCGGGTAGGCCGGGGAGGCGCTGATCAGGAAGCCGGCCGAGTACTCACCGGCGACGATCTTCTCCAGCTGGGTGCCGGAGGAGGTCTCCGGGCGGGTCAGCGGGAGCATGGTCTCCAGGGCGTCCCACGCCTCGGGGTTGCCCTCGGTGAGGGCACGGGTCACCGAGAAGCCGAAGGAGCCCGACGGGTCACGGACGGTGACCTTGTTCTTGTACGTGCCCTCGTCGGCCTTCATGATCGCGGCCAGGTCGGAGATGCCGGTCGGCGCCTTCTCCACCAGGGAGGTGTTGTAGGCGATCGTCATCGGGTCCTTGGACATCGAGTAGACGCTGGGCAGCAGTTCCGACTCGTCGCCGAGCTTGGCGGCCTCGGGCGAGTCGTACTCCAGCACGGTGTCCTTGCGCCCGGAGAAGTCGGCCCAGGCGCTGGCCGCGCTGGAGATCATGATGTCCGCGGGCGACTCGCCGGCCGCGTTCTCCGAGAGGACCTTCTGGAACAGCTCGTCGCTGTCGAGTTCGTTGACGTCGACGGTCTTGATGAAGTCGTACTTCTTCTTGAAGTCCCGGACGATGGGCGCCATGTTGTCGTCGCCGAGGTTGGAGTAGAGGGTGACCTTGCCACCCTCCTTCTTGGCCGCCTCGATCAGGTCCGCGTAGTCCTCGGGGTAGTAGTCGGGCACCTGGCCCGCGGAGATCTTGTTCTCCGCCACCGTGGGAGAGTCGTCGCCGCCTCCGCAGGCGGTCAGCGTCGCGACGCCGAGGGTCAGGACGAGCGCGGTCGCCATACCCGTGACGGCGGGGCGTCGGGGGCCGGGCTGGGTGATTCTGGGCATGGGTTTCCTCCTCGAGCGTGCCCACTGGCACCTGTTGCCGGGAGGTTAGAGAGCCGCGTCACCTCGGTAAATGGTTCAGCCGCAAAGGGTCGTACTGGTCTTATTGGTCGTTCTGGTCATGGCGGTCGTCACCCTCAAAACCATGCCGTCCGCGAGGGCCGGACAGCCGCGCCTTCCCTGGGCTCAGGCCAGTCCCAGCTGCCTCAGCATCGACTCGACCCGGTCGGTCTGCTGCCGTATGAAGGCGCCGAAGTCGTCGCCGGTCAGGAACGCGTCGTCCCAGCCGTTGCGGGCCAGCGCCGCTCTCCACTGCGGTGCCCGGTGCATCTCGGAGTAGGCGTCGATGAGCGCCTGCCGCTCGGCGTCGCTGATCCCCGGTGGCGCGACCACGCCGCGCCAGTTGGTGAACTCGACGTCGACGCCCGCTTCCCGCAGGGTCGGCGCGTCCACCCCGTCGACCCGCTCGGGTCCCGTCACCGCCAGGACCCGCAGCTTGCCCGCCTTGACCTGGTCGATGTGCTCTCCGATACCGGACACGCCGAAGGCGACGTCGCCGCCGAGTACCGACGCGAGCAGTTCACCGCCCCCGTCGAACGGCACGTAGTCGACCTTCTTCGGGTCCAGGCCGACGGCCTTGGCCACGAGCATCGGCGCGAGGTGGTCCGGACCGCCGGGGGCGGATCCGCCGCCGACCGCGACCTTGCCCGGATCGGCCTTCCACGCGTCGATCAGCTGCCCTATGTCGGTGTACGGGGAGCTGTTGGAGACCACGACGACGTCGGGCTCCTCCAGCAGCCGGGCGATGGGCGTGGTGTCGGCCAGGGTGATCCTCGAGGAGTTGGCGTGGGTGCCGGCGACCACTCCCAGGCCCATCTGCATGACCAGCTTGCCGTTGCCGTCCTCGCCGACCAGCCGCCCGAGGCCGGCCGTGCCGCCGGCGCCCGGCAGGTTGAACACGTCGACCGTGCGGGCGACACCCGCGTCCCCCATGATCTTCGCCGTGGTGCGCGCCGTGATGTCGTACCCGCCACCGGGGTTGTTCGGCACCATGATCCGCAGTCCGCTCAGCCTGCCGTCCGGGCCGATGGCGTCACAGGCGCTCAGCGCCGTGGTCGCGGCCAGGGCTGTGACCAGGGCGACCAGCATGACGAGCGACCTCGTCAGAGCCGCGAGGCCGCGACGCGTTCTCGTCGTTGTCGTCACTGTGACCCCTTGTCTCACGACGCTGGACTGTCCAGAATCATGCGACGTCGCGCCTCGCCTGTCTGCAGGGTGGTCGCAGGGATCGTGGTCATCTCGTTCACTCCACCAGGTGTACGCGTTGCGCCGGGGAGAGTCACACTGCAGGTAACGAGGCCGGGAGGTGCGTAAGACGTGGGCAGAAAGGGCTCACTGGCGCGTCGGCTCCTGGTGCTGCAGCTGTTGATCGTGCTGGTGCTGCTGGTCGCCGTCGTCGCGATCGGACTGGCGCAGGCCGACCGTACGATTCGAGCCACCGAATCCCGCCGGATGCTGGGGGTCGCCGAGGACGTGGCGGCCAACCCGAGTCTGCGCGAGCTGCTCGCCGACCCCCAGCAGCACTCGGCGCTGGCCCCCTTCGCCACCAGGGCGCAGATGCTGTCCGGGGCGAGCGCGGTGGCCATCGCCCGGGCCGACGGCACGGTGCTCACCTCGCAGAACCCGGACGAGGTCGGCAGGCCGATGCGACTGGGCGGGTCCACGGTGACCCAGGGCCGCGCCTGGGTCGGTGTCATCGACGGCTCGGTCGTCGCCCATGTCCCGGTGATCTCGGCGCAGACCCAGCGCGTCAGCGGCTATGTGGTGGCGGAAAAGGTTCCGCCGAACAGCTGGCAGAACCTGACCAGCACGTTCCCCCAGCTGTTGGTCCTGCTCGGCGTCGCCGGCGTGCTCGGCGCCGCGGGCTCGCTGTCGCTGGCCTGGTGGGTGAAACGGCAGACCCTCGGGCTCGAACCCGCCGAGATCACCAGACTCGCCGAGCACCAGGAAGCCATGCTGCACGGCATCCGCGAGGGCGTGATCGGCCTCGACCAGCAACACCGGATCACCCTTGTCAACGACTCGGCCAAGGAGCTCCTGACGCTGTCGGAGGACGCGGTCGGCCGCTCGGTGCACGACCTCGGCCTCAACGAACGCCTGGTCGACGTGCTCACCGGTACGGCCGCCGGAAGCGACCAGATCGGCCTGCGCCGCGGCAGGGTGCTGGTCATGAACCGGATGCCGGTCACCCGCGGCGACCGCAGCCTCGGCGCCGTGGTCACCCTGCGCGACCGCACCGAGCTGGTAATGCTGCAGGACCAGCTCGACGCCAACCAGAGCGCCACCGACACACTGCGCGCGCAGACTCACGAGTTCAGCAACCGGCTGCACACCATCGCCGGGCTGATCGAGCTCGGCGAGTACGACGAGGTCCGCCGCTACGTCCGCAAGGTGTCCGCCAGCGGCAGCCACTGGCAGGCCGAGGTGACCGCGAAGATCGCCGACGTCGGGGTGGCCACGCTGCTCATCGCCAAGGCCAGCCTCGCGTCGGAGCAGGGAGTCGATCTACGACTGTCCGAGTCGTCCGAGCTCGGTCCCGTCGGCGACACCCTGTCCGCGGACCTGGTGACCGTGCTCGGAAACCTGGTGGACAACGCACTGGACTCGCTGCGCGGGCACGCCAGGGACGATGCGGGCTGGATCGAGGTCGGGCTGAGTGAAGAGGACGACATGGTGCGGGTGACGGTCCGTGACTCGGGCCCCAGTGCCGCCCCCGGGATCGCCGAGGAGGTGTTCCGCAACGGCTTCACCACCAAGGCCGCGGAACAGGGCGGGAGGCTCGGCATCGGTCTGGCGATCACCCGGCAGACCTGTGTGCGCCGCGGCGGCACGGTCGGGGTGCATCACTCCGACGGCGCCGTGTTCACCGCGACGCTGCCGATCACTCCGGAGGTACGGACGTGATCAGAGTGCTCGTCGTCGACGACGACTTCATGGTCGCCAAGGTGCACAGCGGGTACGTGGCGAAGACCCCGGGGTTCGAGGTGGCCGGACTGGCGCACAGCGGGACCGACGCCCTGCGCATGGTCACCGAGCTGCGGCCCGACCTGGTCCTGTTGGACATCTACCTGCCCGACCTCGACGGACTCTCCGTGCTCCGGCGCATCCGGACCGACAGCGAGGTCCAGCCCGACGTGATCGTGATCAGTGCCGCCACCGATGTGGACACCGTCCGCGGTGCCATGCGCGGCGGTGCCCTGCACTATGTGATCAAGCCGTTCACCTACGAGGCACTGCACGAGCAGCTGCAGCATTTCGCCACGCTGCACGCCAAGCTCGGCTCCCTCGAACAGGCGGCGCAGGCGGACGTCGACCAGGTCTTCGGGAGCCGGCCCCGCAGATCCACCCCGCTGCCCAAGGGCCTGACGTCGGAGACCGCCGAGGTGGTGGCCCGTGTGCTGCGATCGGCGGAGACCGACATGTCGGCGACCGACTGCGCGACGGCCGCCGAGTTGTCCCGCGTGAGCGCGCGCAGATACCTGGAGTTCTTCACCCAGACCGGCCGGGCCGAGGTACGCCTGCGCTACGGCGGAACCGGCCGCCCCGAACGCCGGTACCGCTGGACGGGCGGCTGACAGCGGCGGCCTCTAGTGCTGTGGCCGGGAACGTTCGCGGGATCAGCTCGATCAGTCCGATCGTGCTGCTTCCCACCTCCATGAGGTTTGGCGAGGGAGGCCGTCGAGTTCTCCGCGGCCGGTGCACCAGAGGAGTACCCGGGTGGGGTCTCCGGGCGGGGCGGCGGGGAAGAGCCGGTCGAGTACTGCTGCACTCAGCGGTGCTGGTGGCAGCCAGTCCACGGACAGTCCTTGCGTGATGTCGTAGGTGTGCAGCAGGGTTTCGGCGACGCCCATCGCCGCGAACCCTTCGGGGTCGCACGGGCCCCAGTGCCAGGCCCTCAGGGTCGGGGTGGCTGTGGCCAGGGCGCTGCTGAGCAGTCCGCCGCAGGCGGTGACGGCCTGGAGCACCTCAGAGGGTGAGGCGGTGGGGCGAACGTTCAGGTCGATGGGAAGGTAGGCGTCGGCGGGCTGTGCTGCCAGCTGCCCTGCGTAGGCCAACAGGTCGTGGCCGATGTGGGCGGCTGTTTGCCGGCAGGTCCATTCGAGCGGCCCCGCCGGCACCGTCCAGTCCTCGGCGGTATGGGGGCCGAGCACCCGCAGCATCTCTGCCACGGCGGCGTCGACGTCCTGATGGTCCATGCAGAGCTCCTCGCGGTCCGTGTTGTGGGACTGGGGTGTGCCGGTTGTCGATCCTTCACGCCGCCGGGCATCTGGCACGTCCGCCCCAGCGGATGCCCCTCTCGCTGCGGACGCGGGCGCGTTGCCTGCGCTGGGCGGCGGGTACGTCGGGGTGGCGGGCGTGGGCGTTGCACCAGCGCAGGTAAGCGTGCAGGACCCGGGTCTGCGCGGGGTGGCTGCGGTGGTGGGAGTTGGCCAGGGTGAACTGCCGCAGCGGTCAGAAGTGGGCCTCTTGGCGTTCCAGCACCTGCTCGATACGGTCGAGCTTGGCGTCGCGCTCGGGGTCGGGGATTCCTTCCATGTCTTGGTCCGCTGGAAGGTGTTGCCGCGGCGCAGGTAGGCGGCGCCGTCATCCCTGGTTACGCCGCCTCCGCCTCCTCCGCGGCCCGGCGAGCGAGGCGGTGCGCCTCGGGCAGGGCGTCGGCTGTCGTCAAGGGGAGGCGAACCGCGTGCGCGTTGTCCGCCTGGACGTTGCGTGGGGCGGCGAAACGGCAGCCCTCCGCGGCCTCAAGAGGCAGCCGGAAGTCGAGGTAAGTACGATCCGGCCGCACGTAGCAGTAGGCGCCCACCTTGCGCGGCCCCGGCACATAGAGCTTCACATAGCTCGTCTTCTCCGTCCCGAGCTCGGCGACGGCCCCGTGCTCACGGACCTCCTGCTCCACGAAGGAGACGAACAGGTCCGCGTACTGCGACGCGGCCCGCGTCCGCAGCAGCGCGAGCACCTCCGGTTCCAGCACGGACGGGGCCGGCTTGTCCCCCGCAGGCGCCGTGGCATGCAGACTGAACTCGGCCCCGTGCGCGGCCAGCGCGTCGATCAGCGCGGGAAGTTCTTCCGGGCTCGCGTGAATGCTGACCTTGATCACCACAGTCCACTCTCCTTCGACGCGGACACCGGCGGCCCGCTCACACCCAGCAGCCTAGCCGCTACCGACCCTCTACTGCCAACAGCTTTCCGCTTACTTTCGATAACTGTTCGCTCCTGTTCTGAGTGGGCCGACAGCCCCCACACCACCCCACTCCCCGACACCGCTCCCGGCCACAGCCACAGCCACGGCCACAGCCACAGCCCGGAAGCACCGCTGTCCCTCCGGTTCAGCGCGACCCCGCGCGGCGCCCGCCTCGCCCGACGGCTCGCCGCACAGCAGATGGACGCCTGGGGGTGGCCGTACGGCACTGCGGCCAATGACACCGTCGAACTGGTCGTCGCCGAGCCGGCGGCCAACGCCATCCGCGCCCGGGAAGACCGTGTGGGCCCTGGTGGCCGTGCCCGAGGGGAGTTGACCCGCCGACGCACGACCGGATCTCAGTGAGCCGTTTCGGTCGGCCCTTCGTCGGAGGTGAGTGGGAGGCGCAGGGTGAAGACCGTCCGCGTGTTCGGGGTGCTGGTCACCGAGACCGTGCCGCCGTGGGCCTCGGTGAGCTGGCGGACGATGGCCAGGCCCAGGCCGCTGCCGCCGGTCTGGCGGCTGCGGGACTTGTCGGCGCGCCAGAAGCGGTCGAAGACGCGGGGCAGGTCGGCGGCGGCGATACCGGTGCCGGTGTCGGCGACCTCGATCACGACCTCGTCGCCGACGCGGCGGCAGCGCAGGGTGACGGCTCCTCCGGGCGGGGTGTGCCGGATGGCGTTGGACAGCAGGTTGCCGATGGTCTGGCGCAGGCGCACGGGGTCCGCGTAGAGGGTGGGGGCGTCCTCGGTGTGGGTGGTGAGCGTGACGCCGGCGGTCTCGGCCCGGCCGCGGTGGGCGGTGGTCACCTGGTCGAGGAGTTCCCGCAGACGCAGGGGTTCGGGGTGCAGCCGGAGCCGGCCCGCGTCGGCCTGTGCCAGGTGCTGGAGGTCGTCGACGATGTGCTGGAGCAGCAGGGCCTCCTCCAGCAGGGAGGCGACGAACGCCTCGTCGGAGGCGGCCAGGCCGTCCTGGGCCGCTTCGAGCCAGCTGCGGATCGTACTGAGCGGGGTGCGCAGTTCATGGGCGACATCGCTGACCATCGCCTTGCGCTGGACCTCCACGCGCTCACGGCGCTCCGACAGGTCGTTGAAGGCGGCGGCCAGATGGCCGATCTCGTCGTGGGTGGTCACCGGTACCCGCAGGTGCTGCTGTGTCGGGCGGCGGGCGGCGTCGGTCAGCGCCCGCAGCGGTCTGACCAGCCGGGTGCCGACGGTGACGGTGACGGCCACGGTGAGGACGAGGACGAGCGCGGCGACACCGGCGAGCCGGACCTTGTTGGCCGACGAGAGGTGGAAGCCCGGCTCGGCCGATCCGGCCGGGGTCGCGACGAACAGCAGCGCGGGAGGAGCGACGTACGGGGCGAGCTGCTCGCGGCGGGCGGTGTCGACGCACCGTTGCACTGGCTCGCTGACGCTGTTGGCGGGAGCGAAGCCGAGACCGACCTCGAGGGGGTCCAGTCCCTGGCGTTTCAGGCAGCCGCCGACCAGGGTGTTGAGCCGGTCGAGCGCCCGCTTCTCGGTCTTGGTGGGAACGTCGAGTTCGAACACACCGCACACCTCGCCGACTTTCCGCTGGACGCTGCTGTCGCCGGTCATGACGAGGGAGGGCCTGCCGCTCGCCCCTTCGGTGACTCCGGCGGCGAAACCGGAACCGCGCAGGCAGGTCTGCAACTTCCGTGCGATGTACTGCAGTTCCTTGCGTTCGGCGCCCGGCAACCGGTACGGGCCGACCGCGCGCGGGTCGATGCCGTCCGCCTTGACACCGGGCAGCAGCGCCGGGTCGGCCCGCAGCGGGTCGACGAGCGCCGAGGCCCTGGTGGGGAGCCCCTGGGTGGCGGTGCCGGACGCGGTGATGGGCCTGCGGTCCTGGGTGGTCAGGGTGATGTGACGGCCGGTCCGCTCGGCCAGCCGTTTCAGCGTGGGCGCCACCGCGGACCAGTCGGTGTGGTCGGCCGCGTAGCCGATGAGCGTGTCGTAGATCTGGGCGTCGTCGGCGAGGACCTGTCCCTGCTCCTGCTGGATGGCGCTGGTGGTGGTGCGCGCGGCGAGCCAGGCGGTGGCGGCGACCGAGCAGACGGCGATGGTGACCGACGCCGCCAGCAGCCGGACCAGCAGGCTCCGGCGCAGGGGCATTCTGCCGTGGACCCTTGCCCCGACCCCACGCCTGGTCCGGCCCGCGCGCCCGGTCCGGCCCGTCTCAGCGGGCACGGGTGCCGTCGGTCAGGCGGTAGCCGACGCCGTACACCGTCTGGAGATAGACCGGTTGCCGGGGAACGGGTTCGATCTTCTTGCGGAGGTTCAGCACGTGCACGTCGATGGTGCGCTCGGTGATGTAACGGTCGTCCCCGCGCGTGCTCGCCAGCAACTGGCGCCGGGTGAAGACCCGTTCGGGTTCGGCGGCCATCGTGGCGAGGACGTCGAACTCACCCGGTGTGCAGGCCACTTGCCGGCCCTCGATCTCGACGGCGCGGCGGACGGGGTCGACGGCGAGGGCGCCGACCCGCAGGACGGGGTCCTCCGCAGCGGTGCCGGACGCCCGGGTCCGCCGTAGCAGCGTACGGATGCGGGCCATCAACTCGCGCGGGCTGTACGGCTTGGTGAGGTAGTCGTCCGCGCCGAGGTCCAGGCCGAGCAGCAGGTCCTCCTCGGTGCTGCGGGCGGTCAGCATCAGCACCGGCAGGTCGCTCTCGCGGCGCAGGATGCGGCACACGTCCAGACCGTCGACGACCGGCATCATCACGTCGAGGACCAGCAGGTCGGGCCGGTGGCGGCGCACCTCGTCGAGCGCGGCGCGCCCGTCGTGGACGAGCAGGGCGGTGTGGCCCTCGCTCTCCAGATAGCGGCGGATCACCTCGGCCTGTTTGGTGTCGTCCTCGGCCACGAGGACACGGGCGTTCATGGGGTCAGCGTAGGCACGCGGCGATCAGGCCAGACGGCTTTCTGACCGCGTCCTGACAGGATCGTCATAACTTCGGGCCATGGTCTGCGCCATGTTGAACCTCTTCAATCGAGCCGCGGTGTTCACCTCCGTCGGCGCGGCCGGGCTGATCCTCCTGACCGCCTGTGGGGGCGTCGGCGGAAGCGACGACGCGGGCAACGACAGTGACGGCGAGGTCGCCTCGCTCACCACACCGGCGGCGGACGGCGGTTCGGCGAACGCGAGTGCGAGCGCGAGCGCCGATCCCGACGCGGGCCGTCCGCAGATCCGGCTGGACAGCACCAACGAGGAAGTCAATCGCATGTACGACGCCTGGCTCGCGTGTCTGAAGGAGCACGGGGCGGAGGAGAAGTACAAACGCAAGCCGAACGATCCCTCGGTACTGGCCTGCAAGGGGAAGGAACCGCTCAATCCGCCGGAGCTGGACCCGGCCAAGAACCCGGACTACAGCGACGACGTACGCGAGATGGTGAAGTGCATGAAGAGCCACGGCATCAAAGCCCTCGTCTACGAAGGCAATTGGGCCCTGGAAACCGGAAACGAGATGAACCGCCCCCACTACGACGAATACGAGCTCGACTGTCAGGTGAAGGCGTTCGGTGAAGACAAGTAACGACACCGGGGCCGCCCGCCGGCCGGGCGGACGGCGGTTGGTCATCGGGGTGGTGGCGCTGGCGGTCGTCGTGGCGAGCGCGTTCACCGTGACCGCGTGGCAGAACGACGGCGGGAAGGCGGACACCGCGAAAGGCGACGCCGTCCGGACCGCGACCGCCGTCGTGACCAGGAGCGACCTCTCCAACGCCCAGACGCTGGACGGGACCCTCGGCTACGGCCGGGCGACCACGGTGAAGGGCGGCAAGGCGGGCCTGATCACCTGGCTCCCGGCGACGGGGACCACGGTCCGGCGGGGCGAGCCGCTGTACCGGGTGGACAACGTTCCGGTTCCGGTCTTCTACGGCAGTACACCGCTGTACCGGACGCTGGAGGCCACGAACACGACCGGCCCGGACGTGAAGACGGTGGCCGACAACCTCGAGGAACTCGGCTACGACATAGGCGTACAGCCCGCGGTGGGGACGTGGGTCACCCCGCAGCCGAGCACGAGCGAACCCGTGGCTTCGAGTACGGCCTCGGCCGCGCCCCCGTCGAGCGCCCCGCCCGCCACCTCCACCACCCCTGTGCGGGTCAAGCGCGGCGACGGTGTGCTGACCGCGAGCCTCGTCGCCGCGATCAAGCGGTGGCAGACCGCGGCCGGTATCCCGTCCACCGGCTCGCTGGGCGTCGGGGATCTCACGGTGCTCTCCGGTGCCGTACGGGTCGAAGGCGTACAGGCGCAGCTCGCCGACCCGGCCGACGGGACGCTGATGACGGTCACGTCCACCACCAAGTCGGTGACCGTCTCGGTGGATCCGGACGCGGCGGGCTCGATGCGACGGGGCGACACGGTGACGGTGAGCCTGCCCGACGACTCCACGGCCGAGGGCACCATCGCCTCCATCGGCGCCACCGTCCGCACCAGCGACGCGTCGAGCGGCGACGACACCTCCGGACAGCCCCGGCTGACCGTCGCCATCTCCCTGCGCGACACCGGGGCGGTGCGCGGACTGAACTCCGCCCCCGTGCGGGTGAGTTTCACGTCGGAGACCCGCAAGGGCGTGCTCACCGTGCCCGTCGGCGCCCTGATGGCGCTGCGCGAGGGCGGCTACGCGGTCCAGTTGCCGGGCGGCCGGCTGGTGGCGGTGAAGACGGGGATGTTCTCCAAGGGCCTGGTGGAGATCAGCGGCGCGGGTATCGGCGCCGGGACCAAGGTGGTGACGACCTCATGAGCGCGCGCCCGGTCCTGGCGGTGCGCGGCGCGAGCATGGTGTACCCCGGCGGGGTAACGGCGCTCGACGATGTCTCGCTCGCCGTCGAGCAGGGCGAACTGCTCGGCATCGTCGGCCCGTCCGGGTCCGGCAAGTCGACCCTGCTGAACATCATGGGCACGCTGGACCGGCCGACCGGCGGCACCGTCGAGATCGGTGGCCAGGACGTCGCGGAACTCTCCGACCGCAGGCTGTCGGCGCTGCGCGGCCGTCGGCTCGGCTTCGTGTTCCAGCAGTTCCACCTCACCGACGGGCTGACCGCCGCCGAGAACGTCGCCACCGGTCTGCTGTACGCCGGGGTGCCGCGCGGCAGGCGCCGCCCGCTGGCCCTGGAGGCGCTGGACCGGGTGGGGCTGGCCCGCCGTGCCCGGCATCTGCCGCAGCAGCTCTCCGGCGGTGAGCGGCAGCGGGTGGCCATCGCCCGCGCGCTCGTCAACCGGCCCGTCCTGGTGCTCGCGGACGAGCCCACGGGCGCGCTCGACACCGCGAACGGCGTGGCCGTACTGGATCTGCTGACCACGTTGAACCGCGAGGGCACCACCATCGCGGTCATCACCCACGACCGGGACATCGCGGCTCAGTTGCCCCGCCGGGTGGAGATCCGCGACGGCCGCCTCCTCTCCGACACCCGCACCGACGCCCCCGCCGACGCCCCCGCCCGTACGGAAAGCTGGTCATGACCATCACATCCACGAGGTCGGCTGCCCGGGTCACCGACAGCAGGCCGGTACGGCTGGCACCGCTGGACATCCTGGGTCTGGGGCTGCTGGGGATCCGTACCCGCAAGGTGCGGGCGGCCCTGTCCGCCCTCGGCATCTCGATCGGCATCGCGACCCTGATCGTCGTCACCGGGATCCCCGCGTCGAGTCAGAAAGCCCTGATGAAGGAGCTCTCCGCGCTGGGCACCAACATGCTCCAGGCCGTGCCCGCCCGCCAGGACCCTCCGGTGCTGCTGCCGCCGGAATCGGTGGACATGGCCCGCCGGATCGGGCCGGTCACGGCGGCCAGCGGGGTGGCCAACACCCATGCCGAGGTCTTCCGCAACGACCGCGTCAGCGCCGCCGACTACGCGGGGCTGACCGTGCTGGCCAGCAAGCTCGATCTGCTTCAGGTGATCAACGCCGAGGTCGGCTCGGGACGGTTCCTCAGCGCGGGTACGGAGAAGTTCCCGACGGCCGTGCTCGGCTCGGTCGCCGCCTCCCGGCTCGGCATTCCGAAGATCACCGCAGGGCAGCCCGCCCCGCAGATCTTCATCAACCGCCGCTGGTTCTCGGTCATCGGTGTCCTGGACAAGACCCCGCTGTCGCCGGACATCGACCGCTCGGTCCTGGTCGGCTGGGACGCCGCGCGCGGCCTGCTGAAGTTCGACGGACACCCGACCGTGATCTACCTCAAGGCGAAGGAGTCGCAGATCGAGGCCGTACGGGACGTGCTGCCCGCCACCATCAACCCCGAACTGCCCGGCCTGGTCCAGGTCAGCCGCCCGTCCGACGCGCTGGCCGCGAAACGGGCCACCGAGTCCACGTTCTCCGCGCTCTTCCTGGGACTCGCCGGGGTCGCCCTCCTCGTCGGCGGCATCGGAGTGGCCAACACCATGGTCATCTCCGTTCTGGAACGCCGCCGGGAGATCGGCCTGCGCCGCGCCCTGGGCGCCAACCGGGGCCAGATACGCGCCCAGTTCCTCACCGAGTCGGTCGTCCTGTCGGGACTGGGCGGGCTGGCCGGAACGGTCCTGGGCACCCTGGCCACCATCGCCTACGCCACCCATCAGCACTGGCCGCCGGTCGTCCCCCTCACCTCGGTGAGCACCGGGTTCGGCGGCGCGATCCTGATCGGCATGCTCGCCGGCGTCTACCCCTCCCTGCGCGCAGCCCGCCTAACGCCGACGGAAGCGCTCCGCTGAAAGTCCAGTGCGTCATCTGCGGGTCCGTCGTGGCTGGTCGCGCCCACGCGGCGGAGCCGCACATCGACACAGCCCCGCGCCCCTTTTGGCGCTGACGCGCCGAGGCCCGGCGCCCCGTTTCTGCGGGGTGCCGGGCCTCGGTTACGGTGATGCGCTGCCGTACGTCAGTGGGCGTGGCCGTGGCCGTGGCCCGCGGCGGCCGGCTCTTCCTCTTCCTTCTTCTCGACGACCAGGGTCTCGGTCGTCAGGAGGAGGGAGGCGATGGAGGCGGCGTTCTCCAGGGCGGAGCGGGTGACCTTGACCGGGTCGATGACGCCGGCCTTGACCAGGTCGCCGTACTCGCCGGTGGCGGCGTTGAAGCCCTGGCCCTTGTCGAGCTCGGCGACCTTGGAGGTGATGACGTAGCCCTCCAGGCCGGCGTTCTCGGCGATCCAGCGCAGCGGCTCGACGACCGCGCGGCGGACCACGGCGACACCGGTGGCCTCGTCGCCGGTCTTGTCCAGACCGCCGTCCAGCACCTTGGCGGCATGGACCAGCGCGGAGCCACCACCGGAGACGATGCCCTCCTCGACCGCGGCGCGGGTCGCGGAGATGGCGTCCTCCAGACGGTGCTTCTTCTCCTTCAGCTCCACCTCGGTGGCGGCGCCGACCTTGATCACGCACACGCCGCCGGCCAGCTTCGCGAGGCGCTCCTGGAGCTTCTCGCGGTCCCAGTCGGAGTCGGTGTTCTCGATCTCGGCCTTGATCTGCGCGACGCGGCCGTGCACGTCGGCGGAGTCGCCGGCGCCGTCGACGATCGTGGTGTCGTCCTTGGTGACGGTGACACGGCGGGCGGAGCCCAGCACGTCGACGCCGACCTGGTCGAGCTTGAGGCCGACCTCCTCGGAGATGACGGTGGCACCGGTGAGGGTGGCCATGTCCTGCAGCATCGCCTTGCGGCGGTCACCGAAGCCGGGGGCCTTGACCGCGACCGCGTTGAAGGTGCCGCGGATCTTGTTCACGACCAGGGTCGACAGGGCCTCGCCCTCGACGTCCTCGGCGATGATCAGCAGCGGCTTGGAGGAGTTGGTCTGGATGACCTTCTCCAGCAGCGGCAGCAGGTCGGCGATGGAGCCGATCTTGCCCTGGTTGATGAGGATGTAGGGGTCCTCCAGGACGGCCTCCATGCGCTCCTGGTCCGTCACGAAGTACGGCGACAGGTAGCCCTTGTCGAAGGCCATGCCCTCGGTGAAGTCCAGCTCCAGACCGAAGGTGTTGGACTCCTCGACGGTGATGACACCGTCCTTGCCGACCTTGTCCATCGCCTCGGCGATGAGCTCGCCGACCTGCTGGTCCTGGGCGGACAGCGCGGCGACGGCGGCGATGTCGGACTTCTCCTCGATCGGGCGCGCGGAGGCGAGCAGGTCGTCGGAGACGGCCTTGACCGCGGCGTCGATGCCCTTCTTCAGGGCGGCCGGGGAGGCGCCGGCGGCGACGTTCTTCAGGCCCTCGCGGACGAGCGCCTGGGCCAGCACGGTGGCGGTGGTCGTACCGTCACCCGCGATGTCGTTGGTCTTGGTCGCCACCTCCTTCACCAGCTGCGCGCCGAGGTTCTCGTACGGGTCCTCGATCTCGACCTCACGGGCGATGGTGACGCCGTCGTTGGTGATGGTCGGGGCGCCGAACTTCTTGTCGATGACGACGTTGCGGCCCTTGGGGCCGATCGTCACCTTGACCGTGTCGGCCAGCTTGTTGACGCCGCGCTCGAGGGCGCGACGGGCGTCCTCGTCGAACTTCAGGATCTTCGCCATGACAGCGGGAGCCCTCTCGGAAACTTGTGGGTGAAAAAGGCACTGCGCCCCGGGCGCCCGGCTTCTTGTGTGGTCGCGGGGGCCAGGGGCGCAGCGTCAAGCATCAAATGTGCCTGAGGTGGAACTACTTCTCGATGATCGCGAGGACGTCGCGAGCCGAGAGGACGAGGTACTCCTCGCCGTTGTACTTCACCTCGGTGCCGCCGTACTTGCTGTACAGGACGACGTCGCCGACCTTGACGTCGAGCGGCAGGCGCTCGCCGTTCTCGAAGCGGCCCGGGCCCACGGCGAGGACGGCGCCCTCCTGGGGCTTCTCCTTCGCGGTGTCCGGGATGACCAGGCCAGAGGCCGTGGTCTGCTCGGCGTCGAGCGGCTGGACCACGATGCGGTCCTCGAGCGGCTTGATGGCAACCTTGGAGCTGGCGGTCGTCACGATCCGACCTCCCCCTTCGGAGATCTCACGGGGTTAACTGTCTGAGGTGGCGACCAGGTGGATCCGTCGTCGCGGGTGCCGGACCTGCCCGTCGCGTTGTTGGCACTCTCCGGTGGGGAGTGCCAGAGCCGAGACTATGACCGCGATTAGCACTCGGTCAAGCGGACTGCTAATGCCGACGGCGCGTCGGCAGGTTTTTCGGTCCTGAAGCCCCCTTCGGACAGCCCATCCAGGTAGTCCCTACAGGTAGTCCTCCAACCGGCCCACCGTCAGGCCCCGCTCCCGCACCACCCGCAGCAGGCGCGTCGTCCGCTCCCGCAGGCTCGGGCCCGTCGACTCGTCCGGGTCCACGGCGATGATGTCGCCGGGGCGGAGGCCGGGGGCACCGTGGGCGTAGGTGAGGCCGGTGGGGCCGAGGGCGGCGCGCCACAGGACGAGGGCCGTGATGCCGCAGTCGGCGGCGGCGCGCAGGGTGGTGGTGTCGTACGTGCCGTAGGGCGGGCGGAACAGGCGGGGGCGCAGCCCGAAACGGGCGTGGAGTTTCTCCTGCTGGCCGCAGATCTCGGCGCGCTGGCCGGCGTAGGGCAGGCCGCGCAGGGCCGCGTGGTCGAGGGTGTGGTTCTGCAGCGTCGCGCCGACCGAGCGAAGGCGGGCGAAGTGGCCGTAGCCGGGGCCGACCACGCTGTCGGTGAGGAACACGCTGACGGGCAGCCGCAGTCCGCGGACCATGTCGACGAAACGCGGGTCGCGCTCGGCGCCGTCGTCGTAGGTGAGGAAGACGACCTTGTCACGGGTGGCGACGCGATCGACGACCGGCGGGAGGAACTCCTGGCCAAGGTGGCCGGTGCGGCCCCGGCGGTGGTAGGGCTGTTCGGTGGGCGGGGTCCGGGCGTGGTGCACCCGTTGCGCCGCCTTCCTGCCCAGGCGTTCGATCGGGTCGACGGACTGGGCGCAGCCGGTCAGCGTCGTCACCGACAGCGCCAGCAGTACGGCGGTCAGCGCCCGCGTCCTCACAGGTAGTCCTCCAGGCGTGCCACCGCGTATCCCTTCTCCGTGACCTTGTTCAGGAACCGGCGGACCATGTCGGGCATGGTGCCCTTCCAGTCGCCCCGGCCGCGGAAGTGGGTCAGGACGATGTCGCCGGGGTGGAGGTCGCGGTCCC
Organism: Streptomyces sp. T028; assembly: GCF_048159505.1. Classification (NCBI taxonomy): domain Bacteria; kingdom Bacillati; phylum Actinomycetota; class Actinomycetes; order Kitasatosporales; family Streptomycetaceae; genus Streptomyces; species Streptomyces sp. T028. The sequence continues at coordinate 69,186 of NZ_JBLRVZ010000053.1, read as the reverse complement.
ACTCGCGGTACTCCCAGTGGTCGGCGAAGACCTCCTCGTCCCAGAGTGGGGCGTACCTCACCCCGCAGGACTTCGCGGCGACCAGCGTGTCGCGGTTGTAGTTGCCGTAGGGCGGCCGGAAGAGGACGGGGCGGCGGCCGTACTGCTCGCCGATCACCTTCTGCATGCCGCAGATCTCGTGCCGCTGCTCCCGGTAGGACAGTCCGGGCAGGTAGGGGTGGTGGAGGGTGTGGTTGTTCAGGGTCACCCCGGCGGCCTGCATCTTCTTGAAGTACGGGTAGTCCTCGCGGATGAGGTAGTCGCTGAGGAAGGCGGTGTACGGGATCCTCAGCTCGCTCATCATCCGCAGGAACCGCGGGTCCTTCTCGGCGCCGTCGTCGATGGTGAGGAAGACGACCTTGTCCCGGGTGGGGATCGTGGTGAAGACGGGCGGGAGGCCGAGTTCCTCGTGGTCCCGCACCTCGAAGCCGTCGCGGGTGGTGATCCGGGGCTTCTTCGCGGGCGCGGGCGGGGGCGGCGGGGTCAGCGGGACCTTCCGCAGGCCCCAGCGCCGGGCCGCGGCCACCCTGGCCGTCTGTGCGGCGCGGAGCCGGTCCGCGTACGAGTGCAGGGCGCGCACCGGCGGCGCGGCCTCTCCGGCCTGCTGGCCGGGGGCCGGGTCGTTGCCGTCGGCGTCACCGCCCTCCGCGCAGCCCGCCACGATCGCGGTGAGGACGAGCAGGGCGATGCCGCCGCGCAGCCTGACCCAAGAAGCGCCATTCTCATCATTTTGTACGACAACTCCCATGGCGCCGGATCTTCCCAGCCCCGCCCCCGCGCCCCCCGCTCGACACCGCCGCCGACGCCGACCATCCCCCGACCGGCCCACAGGACGACCGGCTGTCCGACAAGATCACCTGCCGGCACCCGACCACCCCACCACCCGCCCACCTGACCGACAATGACCCCGTGACCGACCTCGCCCCCCTCCTCACCCCCGAAGGCCTCGCCCTCCTCGACGCCGTCCGGGGCACCGCGCCCTCCGACGAACTCGCCGTGGCCACGCGGCTGCGCCGCGAGCATCCCGCCGAGCTGGTGTCGGCGGCGCTCGGGCAGGCGCGGCTGCGGCAGCGGGCCGTGGCGAAGTTCGGGGCCGAGGACGCCGGGCGGATGTTCTTCACCCCCAACGGGGTGGAGCAGTCGACACGGGCGAGTGTGGCGGCGTACCGCGCCGGACGCCTCAAGGAACTCGGCGTGACCTCGGTGGCCGACCTGTGCTGCGGGATCGGCGGCGACGCGATCGCGCTCGCCCGGGCGGGGATCCGGGTGCTGGCCGTGGACCGGGATCCCGTCACGGCCGCGGCGGCCCGGGCCAACGCCGAGGCGCTCGGGCTCGCCGGCCTGATCGACGTATGCGAGGCGGATGTCACCGAGGTCGACACGAGCGGGTACGACGCGGTGTTCGTGGATCCCGCGCGGCGCGGCGGGCGGGGGAGGATCTTCGATCCGGAGGCCTACTCCCCGCCCCTGTCCTGGGCCGTCGGTGCCGCCCTCGCCGCGCCCCGGGCCGCCCTGAAGATCGCACCCGGCGTACCGCACGAGGCGATCCCCGCCGAGGCCGAGGCGGAGTGGATCTCGGACGGCGGGGACGTGAAGGAGGCGGTGCTGTGGTTCGGCACCGAGCCGGGGGCCGTGCGGGCGACACTGCTGCCGGGGCCGCGGACCCTGCTCGGCACCGGCCTGCCGAACCCGGACGTACGGCCGCTCGGCCGCTATCTCTACGAGCCCGACGGCGCCGTCATCCGCGCCCATCTGGTCGCGGAGGTGGCCCGGGACCTCGACGGCGGGCTCGTCGACGAGACCATCGCATACGTCACCGCCGACGGACTCCGCCCGACGCCGTACGCCTCCGCGTACGAGATCACCGACCAACTGCCCTTCAACGTCAAGAAGTTGAAGGCAGTGCTGCGGGAGCGGGAGGTGGGGATCCTGACCGTGAAGAAGCGCGGCTCCGCCGTGGAGCCGGAGGAGCTGCGCCGGAAGGTGCTGCCGAAGGGACACGGCCCGCACGCGGCGACGGTGTTCCTCACGCGGGTGGCCGGGGCCCCGACGATGCTGCTCGGGGCCCCGGCTGCGGACGCTACTGCCGGTGGGGCGTCCTGAGGTCGCCCAGGTGCGGGTCGGCGCCCGCCGGGCCGGAGCGCGACAGCGTGCCGACGCTGCCGGAACCGGCGCTCAGCGCGGTCAGCGCACTGGTCGTCGGGACGACGCCGTTGTAGTACGGGCGGTACTCGAAGTACTTGCTGCCCGCGCTGATCGAGGCGCCCACGCTGTTCAGCGCGCCCGCGGTGACCGAGCCGGTGGTGCCGAAGGCGACCGTGGAGTTCATGCTCGCGGACTCGCGCGCCAGATAGCTGTTGACCTCAGACGACAGGGCGGGTCGGGACGTCCACAGCAGGGGGCCGAAGACGTTGAAGGCGCCGGCGCCGGACACGCCGTCCCGCCAGGAGCCGGTGTAGGCGAGGGCCGACAGGTTCGGCGCGGTCCACCAGAACTTGGCGATGTTGACCGAGATCGCCGCGTCGTTGCCGCCCGAGATCGGGTAGTAGTAGTACGTCGACGGCCACCGCGGGAAACTCGAGTGGGTGAGCGCGTACTTCGCCGCCGAACCGACCGTGATGACCATGGTCTTGTCGGGGTTCAGGTTGTTCAGGTACGACTTCACCGACGCCGTCAGCTTGTTGCCGTTGGTGAGGACCACACTGCCCGCGCTCGCGGTGCCGTCCGCGCCGGCCGCGGCGGCCGCCGAGAGGGCGGCCCGGACCTCGCTGCCGCCGGCCAGGAAGACGTACTTGGGGGCGGAGGTGACGGCCTTCGCGACGGCGACGGACGTCGCGTAGCGGTCGGCGCCCGACAGCCGCTTCGGGACGTAACCGAGGGTCTTCAGCTGCGTGGCGACCGTGCCGCTGAGAACGGACGTGCCGCCTACGAGATAGACGTACTTGCCCTTCGGCAGCATCCGCTTGAGTTCCTTCTTCACCGCGGACGACAGCCCCGTCTTCGGGGTCATCAGCACCGGGCCGGCCTTCTTGCCGGCCAGGGCGGGCGCGGTGAGGGAGTACGCCGCGTCGTCCCGGTTGACCAGGACGGCGGACTTGGCGTTCATCAGGCCCGGCACGCTCTGCCCGAGGGTGTTCCAGGTCCAGCGGGAGGAGGCGATGTTGGTGCCGTAGGCGTCGGTGCCCCACACCCGGACGGTGCTGTTCTTGCGCAGCGGCTGCCAGCTGGGGTTGTTGACGGAACTGCTGCGCGAGGCGTCCGTGACCGGGGTGAGCGTGCCGGTCGCCACGTCCACGTACTCGATGGTGTGCACGTCGTCGCTGTTCGGCGAGGTGTGCGCGTCGAGGACGATCCGGGTGCCGGTCGGCGACCAGGACGGGTTGGCGTACCGGCGCGGGCCGGTGGTGAGCTGCTTGGCCTCGGTGCCGTCGGCCTTCGCGGTGAAGACCTGCGGGTTGCCGTCGGCGTCCTTGCGGACGAAGGCGAGCTTGGTGCCGTCCGGCGAGTAGGCGGGCTGCTCGGCGTCGGTCAGGACGCGCTTGACGGTCTGCGCGGCGCTGTCGAAGACGTACACGCCGGGCGTGCCGGTGCAGCTGCCGGTACGGCGCTCGAAGGCGAGCAGGCCGCCGGAGCTCACGGTCGGCTCGCTGTCGCAGACCGAGGACGGTTCCTGGGCCGACGTCAGCAGCGGGCGCGGCGCCCACGAGCCGTCGGAGGGGCCGTAGACGATCTGGCCGCCGGTGGCGAACACGACGTACCGTCCGCCCCACCAGAAGGCGAGGTCCTCGTACGAGGCGCTGGAGCGCGTGCCCTCCGCCCACGGCAGGGTGATCTTTCCGGTGCCGTTGGGCCGGACGCTGGAGATCTGGCCCGAGGCGGAGATCACCCGGCTGCCGTCCGGGGCCCAGGTGGCGTAGGTGTTGACGTTGGGGATCTGGGTGCCCGAGCCGGTGGCCGGGTCGATCAGCAGTCCCCCGTCGTTGAGGATCCGTCCCTCGGTGCCGGGCCAGGGGCCCGCGTCGTCGGCGGCGGCACCCGGCGCGGTGGCCAGGGTGCCCACGGCGGCGAGCGCCGCCGCGGTGGCGAGCGCCGCGGCACGGCGGCGCGTGAACATTCTCAAGTTGTCGTCCCCCCAGGGATCACAAGTCACAGCCGTTTCGCAACGGCTCGAACACCTTAGGCGTCAACTGGCCCCAGTGAGAACAGAGTTACGAATCGCAGGCCGCCGCCCGTGCCAGCAGCAGCTCCCGTTCCCGCTCGTTGCGGGTCAGGGTGGCGGCCCGTTCGAACTCGGCCCTCGCCTCGGTCGTACGCCCGAGGCGCAGCAGCAGATCGCCGCGGACGCTGGGCAGCAGGTGGTAGTCGCTCAGGGCCGGCCCGGCGGCCAGGGTGTCGACGAGCTCCAGGGCGGGTCCCGGGCCGTCGGCCATGGAGACGGCGACCGCGCGGTTGAGCTCGACGACCGGGGACGGGGCGCGCACGGCCAGCAGACCGTACAGGGTGGCGATGGCGGCCCAGTCGGTGTCCTCGTAGGTGTGCGCGTGGGCGTGGCAGGCGGCGATGGCGGCCTGGAGGGCGTACGGGCCCGGGGCGCCGACGGAGGTGGCGCCGGCCCGGTCCAGGGCGGTGATGCCGCGGGCGATCAGCATGCGGTTCCAGCGGCGCCGGTTCTGGTCCCCGAGGAGGACGGGGGTGCCGTCGGGTGCGGTGCGGGCGGCTGTGCGGGAGGCCTGGAACTCCAGCAGCGAGACCAGGCCGTGCACCTCGGGCTCCTTCGGCATCAGTGCGGCCAGCTGCCTGGCCAGGCGCAGCGCGTCCTCGCACAGCGCCGGGCGCAGCCAGTCGTCGCCCGCGGTGGCCGCGTACCCCTCGTTGAAGATCAGGTAGATGACGTCGAGGACCGAGCCGAGCCGTGCCTCCCGGTCGGGGCCGTACGGCACCTCGAAGGCGACGTTCCTCGTGGCGAGGGTCCGCTTGGCCCGGACGACGCGCTGGGCGACCGTGGGTTCGGGGACCAGGTAGGCGCGGGCGATCTCGGCCGTGGTCAGACCGCCGAGGAGGCGCAGGGTGAGGGCGGTGCGGGCCTCGGGGGACAGCACGGGGTGGCAGGTGGTGAAGACGAGCCGGAGCAGATCGTCGTCGATGGCGTCCGGGTCCTGCGGTTCCTGCGGCGGGGGTACGTCCTCCAGGGTCCGGCCGATCTCCTGGAGCTTGCGGGCGTAGTTCTCCCGGCGGCGGACCAGGTCGACGGCGCGATGCCGGGCGGCGGCGGTGAGCCAGGCGCCCGGCCGGTCGGGCACGCCGTCGCGGGGCCACTGTTCCAGTGCGGCGACCAGGGCGTCCTGGGCCAGCTCCTCGGCGATGCCGATGTCCCGGACGACACGGGTGACGGCGGCGACGACCCGAGGGAACTCCATGCGGAAGACGGTCTCGATGGCGGTCCGGGGGTCGGGCCGGGTGTCGGGCCGGGTGTCGGTGGTGCGCTGTGGTTCCACAACCCACCATCGAACACCCTGCCCGTACGACCGCAAACCCGCACGTCCGCGAAGCGGACGGGCTCACCCCTCGGCGATCTCCCGCACCTCACAGGTGACGGTCCAGAACTCCTCGTGCACCTTCAGGAACCGGGTGGTCCACTCGATCGCCTCGGCCTTGTCCTTGCACTGCATGATCGCGTACCCGCCGACGACCTCCTTGGCCTCGGTGAACGGCCCGTCCGTGACCGAGATCTTCCCGCCCTCCCAGTGCACCCGCGTGCCCTGTGCGGACGGCAGCAGCCCGGCGGTGTCGAGCATGACGCCGGCCTTGGTGACCTCCTCGATCAGCTCGCCCATCCGCTGCATCAGCTCCGGGCTGGGGCCCTCGGCCGGGGCGGAGTTCTCGTCGATCCTCACGAGCGACAGATAGCGGGGCATGGTGACTCCTCATGACTCACGGCGACCGGGTCCTTCCCGGCCTCTCACCCCTGCGTCGAACGGGAGACGGCCGGATCGACACCCGTCCCGAACTTTTTTACTTCAACGACTTCCACAGCTTGCTCGCCGCCGGTTCCTCGGCGACCACCCGGTTGGGGTCGGAGGGGGCCGTGACGACGGGCATGGTGACGGTCTTGACCTCGTCGGCCGTGAGGCCCTTGAGGCTCTGGCCGAGTTCCATCAGTTCGGAGAGGGAGTTCAGGCCGGTGTCGGTGGTGAGGCTGCCGGTGACGGCGTCGGCGACCTCGTACAGCTTGGTGGGGCTGGTCAGCAGGTTCGTGGAGGCGATCTGCTCCAGCAGGGCCTTCACCAGCTTCTGCTGGAGGCCTATGCGGCCGAGGTCGCTGCCGTCGCCTATGCCGTGCCGGGTGCGGGCGAGGGCCAGGGCCTGCTTGCCGTTGAGGTGATGGGTGCCGGCCTCGAGATGGAGGTGGCTGTCGTCGTCGTCGATGTCCTCGTCGGTGGTGACGGTGACCCCGCCGAGCGCGTTCACCAGCTTCGCGAAGCCGGAGAAGTCGACCTCGATGTAGTGGTCCATACGGACGTCCGTGATCGACTCGACGGTCTTCACCGCGCACACGGGGCCGCCCAGCGAGTAGGCCGAGTTGAACATCACGCCGTAGGCCTCCGCCGACGTACCGCCCGAGGACAGCGGGCAGGACGGGCGGGTGACGAGGGTGTCGCGCGGGATGCTGACCACGGTCGCGCTGGTGCGGCCCGCGTCGATGTGCACGACCATCGCCGTGTCGGAGCGGGCGCCGGAGCTGTCGCCGCCGCCGAGCTCCTGGTTCTCCTCGCCGCTGCGCGAGTCCGAGCCCAGCACCAGGATGTTGACGGCCTCGGTGGGCAGCGCGGCGGCCGAGGCGGACGCCGAGGGCGTCGGCGTCGTGACCGACTTCGCGGGGCGGTTGTCGCCGAGCGCCTGGTCGATGTCGACGCTTCTGATGTTGTCGTTGAGGTGCCAGTAGGCCCAGCCCGCCGTCCCGATGCCCAGCACCAGGGCGGCGGCCAGGGTGAGGCCGGCGGCCTTCAGCACCTTGGACCGCCGGCCCGCTCTTCTGCCTGCTTCGCCGTGCTCCTCGTGTCGCGTCACGGTGAGGAAGGTAGGTGCGGATTATTAGCTAACTGTTAGGACGGAGAGCCCGACCGGGATTTCTCGTGAAAATCTCACGATTCTCAGCCCGGCGTCACTCAACCCAGCGTCACCGTCGGCACGGGATTGCTCCCGCTCCAGCTCGCGTTGAACCCGAAGCTCACCGAACCCCCGTCCGGCACGGTCCCGTTGTACGAGGCGTTCACACAGGACACGGCCGCCCCCGACTGGGTGCAGGTGGCGTTCCAGGCCTGGGTGATCTGCTGCCCGGCGCCGTACGTCCAGGTCACCTTCCAGGACGACAGCGAGGCACCCGAGCAGGAGATCGTCACGTTCCCGGTGAACCCGGTGTTCCACTGGCTGCCCACGCTGTACGACGCCGTGCACGCGCCGGTCGGCGGGGGCGTGCTCGTGCCGCCGAGCGCCTCCGCGATGCCGTAGTACGCCGGTTTCGGCGCGTAGTTCGCGTCGTACGGCGTCGCCGCCCCCTGTCCCGGGAAGGTGCTCTCCACCCAGGAGTCGGAGTCGGTGAAGCCCCAGACCGTGAGGTTCACACAGCGCGCGACCGCCACGCAGGCGGCGGTGACCGCCTTGTAGTCGGCCTTCTGCTGGGCGAGTTTCGTGCTGTCGGAGGGCAGGGTCATCCGGATGTCCAGCTCGGTGATCGCCACGTCGACGCCGAGGTCGGCGAAGCGCTGGATGTTCTGCTGGAGGGTGGCCGGGACCTGACCGAGGATGAGGTGGGCCTGGAGGCCGACCCCGTCGATCGGGACCCCGCGCTCCTTCAGCGACTTGACCAGGTTGTACAGGGCGGTCGACTTCGCGTTGACGCCCTCCACGTTGTAGTCGTTGATGTAGAGCTTCGCGGCCGGGTCGGCGGCCCGCGCCCAGGTCAGGGCGCTCGCGATGTAGTCGGCGCCGAGGCCGTTGTACCAGAGCGTCGAGCGGTAGGTGCCGTCCTCGTTGAAGGGCTCGTTGACGACGTCCCAGGCGGCGAGTTTCCCCTTGTAGCGGCCCACCTCGGTGTTGATGTGGTTCTGCAGCAGCGTGCCGAGCTGGGCGGAGGTCCAGCTGCCGTTCGTCAGCCAGCTCGGGTTCTGGCTGTGCCAGACCAGGGTGTGGCCGCGCACCTGCTGGTTGTGGGCCTGCGCGAACGCCACGATCTGGTCGGCCTCGGTCCAGTTGAAGGAGCCCTGGGTCGGCTCCACCGAGCCCCACTTCATGGCGTTGCCCGGGGTCAGCGAGGAGAACTGCGCCCCGGCGATGTCGCCGTAGGTGCCGGTCAGCTTGGAGCCGGTGACCGCCGTACCGATGACCTTGCCCTTGGCGGTGCCGAGGTCGCGCAGGGGGGTGTCGGCGGCGTGGGCGGCGGGTGCCGTGAGCAGCAGCGCGAAGCCGGCCACGAGGGAGGTCAGGGTGGAGGTCAGGGACAGGCCTGTTCTCAGAGATCTCATGCGGGTGCCTCCGAAAGTTTCGGCCGTGCAACCGATTGACTTCGGAGGAGTGTGGAGGCGCCCACCACACCCGTCAATACGTCAACTTCCAGCCAGGGGCGGCGACGCGGTGCTCGCCCGCACCACCAGACTCGTCGCCAGTTCCACCCGCGTCGCCGCCGGAGTCTCCTGCGCCGTGGACCGCCCCAGCTCCAGCACCAGCCGGGCCGCCGCCTCCGCCATCTCGGTGAGCGGCTGCCGTACGGTCGTCAGCGGCGGCCCCACCCAGCGCGCCACCGGCAGATCGTCGAAGCCGACCACGCTGACGTCCTCCGGGATCCGCAGCCCCAGCTCACGGGCGGCCTCGTAGACGCCGAGGGCCTGGAGGTCGTTGCCGGCGAAGACGGCGGTGGGCCGGTCGGGGCGGTCGAGGAGCTCACGGCCGAGCCGGTAGCCGGTCTCGTGGTGGAAGTCGCCGGTCTTGACCAGTCCCTGCTCGACCGGCAGCCCGGCGGTCTCCAGGGCGGCCCGGTAGCCGTCGATCCGGGCCCGGCTGCACATCATCTGCGGGGGCCCGCTGATCGCCCCGATCCGCCGGTGCCCCAGCTCCACCAGATGCCGGGTGGCGGCCAGGCCGCCCTGCCAGTTGGTGGCCCCGATCGACGGCACGTCGGCGCCCGGGTCGCCGGCCGGGTCCATCACCACGAACGGGATGGTGCGGCTGGTCAGCAGCGCCCGCTGGGACTCGTCGAGGCCGGACAGCACCAGCACCACCCCGTGCGGACGGCGGGCGGCGACCTGGTCGGCCCAGGTCCGCCCGGGCGTGAGCCGCCCGGCGCTCTCGCTGAGCACGACACTCAGCCCGGCGTCCCGCGCCACGTTCTCCACACCCCGGATGACCTCCATCGCCCAGGCGCTCTCCAGCTCGTGGAAGACCAGGTCGATCAGGGGCGAACGGGTCGCCTCGGCCCGCCGGCGCCGGTAGCCGTGGGCGCGCAGCAGCTCCTCGACCCGGGTGCGGGTCGCGGGGGCGACGTCGGCGCGGCCGTTGAGGACCTTCGAAACAGTCGGGGCCGAGACACCGGCCTCGCGGGCGATCTCCGCGAGCGTGGCGGTCTGCGGCCGCGTTTCAGCGGGCTCGGAGCGTGTCATGGCGGCGATCGTATCCCCGCGCGGCCTCTTGACTAACCCCTCTCAGCGCCATAGGTTCCCGGAACATTCGAAGTGTGTTACGAAACATTCGAATCCTTCGGGACAGGATCCCCCGGGACAGGAGTTTCATGACCACCGCCCCCTGGCGTGACCGCGCGCTGCCCGCCGCCGCCCGAGTCGACGACCTGCTCTCCCGGATGACCCTGGAGGAGCGGACCGCCCAGCTGTACGGCGTGTGGGTCGGCGCCGCGACGGACGGCGAGGGCGTCGCCCCGCACCAGCACGACATGACCTCCGACTACACATGGGACGAGCTGATCACCCGGGGGCTCGGCCAGCTGACCCGTTCCTTCGGCACGGCGCCCGTGGACCCGGCGACCGGCGCCCGCGCCCTGGCCGCCGCCCAGCGCCGGATCGCCGCGGCGGGCCGCTTCGGCATTCCGGCCGTCGCCCACGAGGAGTGCCTGGCCGGCTTCACCGCCTGGCGGGCCACCGCCTACCCGGTCCCGCTCGCCTGGGGCGCCGCCTTCGACCCGCCGCTGGTGGAGGAGCTGGGCCGGGCGATCGGCCGCGATCTGCGCTCGGTCGGCGTCCACCAGGGCCTGGCCCCCGTCCTGGACGTGGTCCGCGACCCGCGCTGGGGGCGGGTCGAGGAGACGATCGGCGAGGACCCGTATCTGGTCGCCACGATCGGCACGGCGTACGTCCGGGGCCTGGAGTCGGCGGGTGTGGTCGCGACGCTGAAGCACTTCGCCGGGTACGCCTCCTCCGCCGGAGCCCGCAATCTGGCCCCGGTGCGGGCGGGCACCCGCGAGTTCGCGGACGTCACCCTCCCCCCGTTCGAGATGGCGCTCCGCGAGGGCGGCGCCCGCTCGGTGATGGCCGCCTACACCGAACGCGACGGCGTCCCCGCCTCCGCCGACCCGGAGCTGCTGACCCGCCTCCTGCGCGACGAGTGGGGCTTCACCGGCACGGTCGTCTCCGACTACTTCGGCATCGGCTTCCTGCAGACCCTGCACCGGGTCGCGGGCACCCCCGCCGAGACGGCGCACCTCGCGCTGGAGGCCGGCATCGATGTCGAACTGCCGACGGTCAAGCACTACGGCGAGGCGCTGGTCGCCGCCGTCCGGGCGGGCGCCGTCCCCGGGGAACTGATCGACCGGGCCGCCCGCCGGGTCCTGCTCCAGAAGTGCGAACTGGGCCTGCTGGACGAGGACTGGCAGCCGGAGCTCCCCGAGTCCGTGGACCTCGACCCGGCCGCGAACCGCGCGCTGGCCCGCCGGCTGGCGGAGGAGTCGGTGGTCCTCCTCGACAACCCGGACGGGCTGCTCCCCCTCGCCCCCGACACCAGGATCGCGGTGGTCGGCCCGAGGGCGGCGGACGCCCTGGCGATGCTCGGCTGCTACTCCTTCCCGTCCCATGTCCTCCCCCACCACCCCGGGGTGGACCTCGGCATCGAGATCCCCACCCTGCTGGAGTCCCTGCGCACCGAACTCCCTGACGCCAAGGTGACGTTCACCGAGGGCTGCCCGGTCTCCGACCCCGACCCCTCCGGCTTCACCGAGGCCATCGCGCGCGCCTCGGAGGCGGACGTGTGCGTGGCCGTGCTCGGCGACCGGGCGGGCCTGTTCGGCCGGGGCACCTCCGGCGAGGGCTGCGACGTGGCCGACCTGAACCTGCCCGGCGTCCAGGGCGAGCTGCTCGACGCGCTGGTCGCGACGGGCGTCCCGGTCGTCCTGGTGCTGCTCACCGGCCGCCCGTACGCGCTCGGCCGCTGGCACGGACGCCTTGGCGCGGTCGTCCAGGCCTTCTTCCCGGGGGAGGAGGGCGGCCCGGCGGTGGCCGGCGTGCTGTCGGGCCGCCTCAACCCCTCCGGCCGCCTCCCGGTCAGCGTGCCGCGCCTGCCGGGCGGCCAGCCCTGGACCTACCTCCAGCCCCCGCTGGGCCTGGCGGGCGAGGTCAGCAGCCTGGACCCGACCCCGCTGTACGCCTTCGGTCACGGCCGCTCGTACACCTCCTTCACCTGGGAGGACTTCACGGGCGGCGGCCCGGAGACGGCGACCGGCACGAACCGGCCGGCGGAGATCGGCACGGACGGCTCGTACGACGTGTCCGTCACCGTCCGCAACACCGGCCCCCGGCCCGGCACCGAAGTCGTCCAGCTGTATCTGCACGACCCGGTGGCGAGCGTGACCCGCCCCGACGTACGCCTGATCGGCTACCAGCGCCTCGACCTCGCCGACGGCGAGTCGGCCAGGGTCACCTTCCGCTTCCACACCGATCTGTCCGCCTTCACCGGCCGCTCCGGGCGCCGGATCGTCGAACCGGGGGAGCTGGAGCTGCGGTTGGGGACGTCCAGCGCCCACGTGCGGGAGACGGCCCGGCTGCGGCTGACGGGGCCGGTGCGCGAGGTGGGCACGGACCGGCGGCTGCGGTGCGGGACGCAGGTCGTACGAAACTGACGTGCGCCGGGTGGGTGTCCAGGGCCCGTCGCGCCGCCCTCGCCGCCGCCGACGAGGACACGATCGACCCGTACGCCGCTGCCGACCACCCGCCCGAGGCGATGCACGATCGTCACCTCGGTGTGGCTCCTGTCGGCGCCCCAGCCGTAGGAGCCTGTGTCAGCGGCACCCCCTACGGTGCGGCCATGGACCCCTCGCTGCCGAAGTCCCTGCCGCCGGGCGGGATCGTCGAGTCGTACGGCCGAAGCGGCCGCCTGGTGTGGATGAGCGACGGCGAGGTGCCGGACGCGGACACCTGGTGGAGCCGCCTCTATGCCGAGCGGACGCGCACCGGCCTGTACCCGGTGCTGCTGGAGTACCCGGAGGACATGTCCGCGTACAAGGTCGGCGGGGACGGCCCGGTCGACGCCGCCGCCTACCTGAGCGCCCGTTGGCGGCCGGACGCCTGGCCGGGCTTCCCGCGGTGGCCGGGCCTGGCGGCGCCCGCCCCGGCCGGAGCCGACCCGGACGCGTGCGCGGCCGAGGCGGCCACGTCGGTCGTGGACGAGGGCCGGGCAACCTGTCTGGCGCTGGTCCGGGCCGAGCGCGGCTCCGACGTGCCGGTGGCGCTCAACTGGCCGGGGATGACCAACCGTATGACCACGGCCGACCTTTCAGGGGTGCTGCGCTCCTGGGAGGACCGTTTCGCCGCCCGCCTCGTCGGCCTCGGCCACGGTGATCTGTTCCTCTCGGCCGCGATCCCCCCGAGCGATCTCCACCAGGCCCACGTCCTCGCCGCCGAGCACTACCTCACCTGCCCCGACGTCTTCCACCACTCCTTCGACGACTGGGAGAACACCTACCCGGCAGAACTCCTGACCCTGCGCCAGTGGCACTTCTGGTGGGACTGAGCGGGGCGCGTCAGGACCGCCCGACCGACTCGAAGCGCCAGCGGTGGACCGGGCGGGACACCAAGTCGGGTGCGGGGTCCGGGAGTTCGGGGAGTTCCGCGTCGTACTCCGCGTCCCACCAGGTGATGACGAGGACCCGGTCCTGAGGCGCGCGGAAGGTCTCGCGGCGCAGGGGGAGCTCCGCGAGGGACTGGCCGTCGGCCCAGGTGAGCAGGTCGGCGCCCCGGCCCTGCGCCGCCCGGGCCTCCCACATCAGCGCGACCGTCATGAGTAGAGGTTCTCCTTGCTGATCTCGTGCACATGGTCGTGGCCACCGTCCTGCTCGTGGCCGGGGACGTGAGGGTCCGTCACCGGGAGGGAGGAGTCGGCCGACAGGTCCCAGCTGGACGCCGCGCGGCCCCGGGTCACCATCTCCGCGCCGAGGGCGGCGACCATCGCGCCGTTGTCCGTGCACAGCTTGGGGCGGGGCACCCGCAGCCGGATGCCCGCCTTCTCGCAGCGCTCCTGGGCGAGGGCGCGCAGCCGGGAGTTGGCGGCGACCCCGCCGCCGATCATCAGGTGGTCGACGCCCTCGTCCTTGCAGGCCCGTACGGCCTTGCGGGTCAGGACGTCCACGACCGCCTCCTGGAAGGAGGCCGCCACGTCCCGCACCGGCACCTCCTCGCCGGCCGCCCGTCTGGCCTCGATCCAGCGGGCGACGGACGTCTTCAGCCCGGAGAAGGAGAAGTCGTACGCCGGGTCGCGCGGCCCGGTCAGACCGCGCGGGAACGCGATGGCCGCCGGGTCGCCCTCGCGGGCGTAGCGGTCGATGACCGGCCCGCCGGGGAAGCCCAGGTTCAGCACACGCGCGATCTTGTCGAAGGCCTCACCCGCCGCGTCGTCGATGGTGGCGCCCATGGGGCGGACGTCGGAGGTGATGTCCGAGGACAGCAGCAGCGAGGAGTGGCCGCCGGAGACGAGGAGCGCCATCGTCGGCTCGGGCAGCGGGCCGTGCTCCAGCTGGTCGACGCAGATGTGCGAGGCGAGGTGGTTGACGCCGTAGAGGGGCTTGCCGAGGGCGTAGGCGTACGTCTTCGCCGCCGAGACGCCGACCAGCAGCGCGCCGGCCAGACCGGGCCCGGCGGTGACCGCGATGCCGTCGAGGTCCTTCGCGCTGACGCCCGCCTCCTTCAGCGCCCGGTCGATGGTCGGGACCATGGCCTCCAGGTGGGCGCGGGAGGCCACCTCCGGGACGACCCCGCCGAAGCGGGCGTGCTCGTCGACGCTGGAGGCGACGGCGTCGGCCAGCAGGGTGGTGCCCCGGACGATGCCGACACCGGTCTCGTCGCAGGAGGTCTCGATGCCGAGGACGAGAGGTTCGTCAGCCATGGGTGTCGGTTCCTTGGTTGTCTTCTTGGCGTAGGGACGCCGCCGGGTCGGTCAGCCGCATGACCAGGGCGTCCACGTTGCCGGGCTGGTAGTAGCCGCGCCGGAAGCCGATCGCCTCGAAGCCGAAGCGTTCGTAGAGCTTCTGCGCCCGGACGTTGTCCACCCGGCACTCCAGCATCACCTCGACGCAGTCGAAGGCGGTCGCCGCCCTCAGCAGCTCGGTCAGCAGCCGGGCGCCGAGGCCGGTGCCCCACTGGTCGCGGGCGACGGCGATCGTCTGGACGTCGGCGCCCGCGCCGGAGCCGCTGCCGGAGTCACCGTCGGAGCCGCTGTCGGACGCCGTCCCGGCGACCGCGAGCCCGGCGTACCCGACGATCCGCTCACCGGTGACGGCGACGACATAGCGGCGGGTCGCCTCGGCCCCCCGGGAGTGCGCCAGCTCGGACCAGAACATGCCCCGGGACCAGGCGTCCTCGGGGAAGAGGTCCTTCTCCAGTTCCAGCACGGGATCGATGTCCCACCAGCGCATCTCGCGCAGGCGCGGAGTCACGGCTTCGGTCACTTGGGGGTGACCACCTTGTAGTTCTTGGGGACCTGGGCGTCGGGCCTGCGCAGATACAGCGGGCGCGGGGCGGGCAGCTCCTCGCCGGCCGCGAGCCGCTCGGCGGCCAGGGCGGCCAGCGCCGCCGCGGACACGTGCTCGGGCTCGTGCGCGTTCGGGAAGGTGTCCGGGTACAGCAGCGCGCCCGCGCCGACGGCCGGGAGTCCCGCGACCTGCTCGGCGATGTCGGCGGGCCGGTCCACGGCGGGTTCCGTGACCCGGGTGCGGGAGTCGTCGTAGCGCGCCCAGTAGACCTCCTTGCGCCGGGCGTCGGTCGCCACGACGAAGGGTCCTTCGAGGTCGGAGGCGTAGGCGAGGCCGTCGAGCGTGCACAGCCCGTGCACGGGGACGCCGAGCGCGAGCCCGAAGGTGTCGGCGGTCATCAGCCCGACGCGCAGCCCGGTGTAGGGGCCGGGGCCGACGCCGACGACGATCGCCGTGACGGCGTCCAGCGCGCGCCCCGCCTCGGTGAGCAGACGGTCGACGGCCGGCAGCAGCAGCTCACCGTGCCGGCGGGCGTCCACCTGGGCGGAGGAGGCGATGACGTGCGTGCCGTCGTGCAGCGCGACGGTGACGGCGGGGGTGGCGGTATCCAGAGCGAGCAAGAGCACGCAAACAGCCTACGGCTCCCGGGCGCCTGTGTCGGATGTCCGGGCGGGGCCCGCGACGGCTGCTACGGTCGCCGAGAAGCAGGACATACGATGATTTTTCGGTGTACGACGACGAGCGTGTACGACGATGAGGTGGTCGCCGGTGGCAGTCAACAGCTCGACGGTCGTCGCCGGGCTCATGGCGGCGTCCGTCGCGACGGTGGGGTTCCTCGCCTATCAGGCGTCCGCGAACGTGCCCCCGGGCCTCGGCAAGCCGCACGCCGCCTCCTCGGCCGCCCGCAAGGCGCCCCGGCACAAGGCCAACCCCACCGCGCTGCCCCGGAAATCCGGCACGGGCCGGCGGGTCGTGTACTCGCTGGACGGCGACCGGGTGTGGCTGGTGGGCATGGCGGGCAACGTCGAGCGCACGTTCAGGGTCACCCCGGGCCGGGTCGACCCGCGTCCCGGCGCCTACGGGGTGACCTCCCGTTCGGGCGCGACCACCGGCACCGACGGCACCCCGGTGGAGCACGTCGTCCGTTTCGCCTCGGTGGACGGGGTGGTCATCGGCTTCAGCGCGGCGGTGGGGGACTCGCGTCCGGCGCCCGACGCGGCGGTGCGCACGGGCGGCATCCGTCAGACACGGGCGGACGGCGACGCGATGTGGGACTTCGCGACGATCGGACAGCGGGTCGTCGTGATCCGGTGACCTTGCGTGAAGGTTTCCGACAACAGGTCGGCAAGATGTTGCGTACGGCGTCTTGTGCGTGGTCACATGGTATCCCACCGCTAGTTAGGTCTACCTAACCAGCCCCCGTCCCGGGAGGTGCCATGCCGGCCGACGAGCCCCAGACCCCCAAGGTCCAGCCGTCGCGGCCGTTCGCGCTCGCGGGGCTGTCCATGCGCGAACTGCTGGCCTCGTGCACCGCGGCCGAGGCCGTCTCGACCCCGCCCCGCCTGCCCGACCCGGTCACAAGAAAACCCGCCAGGCACCCCCGGGCGGCGTAACACCTCGAGTGAGCCCCTGAGCCTGAGCCCTGAACTCAGGCGGCCAGCACGCTCAGATCGGCGGCGGCCCACCGCAGGCCGAGCCCGCTGACGGTCACGTGCCGCACCTCGTCGGTCGTGTCACCGACGGCCCGGTGGATGCGGACCTGGAGCCGCTCCTCGGTCAGCTCCTCGACCTTCCCCTCGCCCCACTCCACGACGATCACGGACTCCGGCAGGGACACGTCGAGGTCGAGGTCCTCCATCTCGTCGAGCCCGCCGCCGAGGCGGTACGCGTCGACGTGGACGAGCGGCGGCCCGTCCCCGAGGGAGGGGTGGACCCGGGCGATCACGAAGGTCGGCGAGGTCACGGCCCCCCGCACCCCGAGCCCCTCCCCCAGCCCCCGGGCGAGGGTGGTCTTGCCGGCGCCGAGCTCCCCGCTGAGCATGACGAGGTCGCCGGCCCGCAGCAGCTTGGCCAGGCGACGGCCCAACTCCCGCATCTGCTCGGGGGAGTTGACGGTCAGCTCGGTCTCAGCCGGGTTGTGCGGTGCCGCGGGTGCTTCCATAGCCCCCCACCGTAGCCCCTGCCGGGACGGCACCCGCGCGGGTGAGGAGGTCGGCGAGGCGGTCGGTGACCACTTCCGGGTGCTCCAGCATGACGAGATGCCCGGCGTCCGGGACGAGCACCAGCTCGGCCTCCGGCAGCAGATCGGCGATCGCCTCGCTGTGCTCGCTCGGCGTGACAAGGTCCCCGATCCCGGCGAGCACGAGCACCGGCATGTCGGTGAACAGCCCGAGCGCCTCGGTCTTGTCGTGATCGGTGAAGGCCGGATAGAACTCGGCGACGACGTCGATCGGCGTCCCCTCGATCATCCGCTCGGCGAACCGCGCGACGGCCGGATCGACGTCCTTAGAGGCGAACGAGTACCGCTTGATGATCCCCGCGAAGAGATCGGCGGTGGCCCGCCGCCCCTTCTCCACCAGCGCGGCCTGCTGCCCCAGCGCCTTCAGTACCCCGGGAAGCACCCTGCGCACGGCATTGACACCGGCGACGGGCAGCCCGAAGTTGACCTCACCGAGCCGCCCCGAGGAGGTCCCCACGAACGCGGTGGCGACCACCCGCTCCCGCAGGAACTCGGGATACTGCGCGGCGAGCGCCATCACGGTCATCCCGCCCATGGAGTGCCCGACGAGCACGACCGGCCCCTCGGGCGCGGCCGCGTCGATCACGGCCTTCAGATCGCGCCCCAGCTGTTCGATGGTGAGCGGTACGCCGTCCTGGAGCTGGGCCGCCCCGCGTGCGGACCGCCCGTGGCTGCGCTGGTCCCAGTGCACGGTCCGTACGACGCCCCGCAGCGCCGCCCGCTGGAAGTGCCAGGAGTCCTGGGTGAGGCAGTAGCCGTGGCTGAAGACGACGGTGACGGGAAGGGGTGCCTTCCGCCCGAACAGCCGACGCCGCCGCCCCGCGGGCCCCCCTTGCGGCTCCACGTCGTCGACCTCGTAGTACAGCTCGGTCCCGTCATCGGCGACGGCCGTGCCGGGCGTACCGCGCAGGGCCCCGTACGGCCCCGCCGAGTCGAGCGCGAGCCGGGCCTTGGCCCGCATCCCGCGCCCCACGGTCATCCGCTCGATGGCGACTCCGGCCGCGGCACCCGCGGCGATCACACCTATCGCGGCGCCGGCGATACCGGTCGCCCGGCGCCAGCCCCCCGCCGCCCCCGTGGCGGAGGCGGCGGCGACGGCCGCCGAGGCGGCGTCCGCCACTGCCTCCGCACTGCTCTCGCTCACGTACCGCTC
This sequence comes from Streptomyces sp. T028, assembly GCF_048159505.1. Lineage (NCBI taxonomy): Bacteria > Bacillati > Actinomycetota > Actinomycetes > Kitasatosporales > Streptomycetaceae > Streptomyces > Streptomyces sp. T028. Next base: position 50,796 of record NZ_JBLRVZ010000053.1, on the reverse strand, counting down.
CTCCTGTCCACGAGGCGAAGTGCCTACGTCACTTGTTCACATAGACGCGGGGAACCCGCGATCCGATGCGCGTGACGATTTCGTACCCGATGGTTCCGGCCGCCTGGGCCCAGTCCTCGGCCGTGGGCTCGCCCCGGTCGCCGGGCCCGAACAGCACGGCCTCGGCCCCGGCCCCCGGCTCGTCGCCACCGAGATCGACGACGAACTGATCCATCGCGATGCGCCCCGCGACGGTACGCCACTTGCCGGCCACCAGCACCGGCCCGGTCCCGGAGGCGTGCCGGGGAATCCCGTCGGCGTACCCCAGAGGGACGAGCCCGAGAGTGGTCTCACCGGGCGTCACATACCGATGCCCGTAACCGACCCCGTGCCCACCCGGCACCGACTTCACCGACGCCAGCGCGGCGGTCAGCGTCATCACCGGCCGCAGCCCCAGGTCGGCGGCGGAGCCGAGCTGCGGGCTGGGCGAGAGCCCGTACATGGCGACACCGGGCCGTACGAGATCGAAGTGGCTCTCGGGAACGGTGAGGGTGGCCGGCGAGTTGGCGATGTGCCGCACCTCGGGCCGCACCCCCCGCGCCTCCGCATACGAGACCATCTCGCGGAAGAGCCCGAGCTGAGCGGCGACGGAGGGATGCCCGGGCTCATCGGCGCAGGCGAAATGCGACCACAGTCCGGTGATCCGCAGCAGCCCGCCTTCCTCGGCCTCCAAGGCGGCGGCGACAAGCCGCTCCCAGTCCCCGCCCGGCTGACACCCGTTCCTCCCGAGCCCGGTGTCGGCCTTGAGCTGCACACGAGCGGGCTTCCGCAGGGCGTGCGCGGCAAGCATGACCTCTTCCAGGTCCCACAGCCCGCTCACGGACACGTCGAGATCGGCCTCGACGGCCTCCCGCCAGGGCCCCCCGGGCGTCCAGAGCCAACACATGACCCTGACATCGGCCGGCAGCACCCCCGCCCCCCGCAGGGCAAGCGCCTCCTCGGGCGTGGCGGTCCCCACCCACCCGGCCCCCGCCTCCACGGCCGCCCGAGCACACGCCAGGGCCCCGTGCCCGTACCCGTCGGCCTTCACCACAGCCATGAACGCGGCCCCCGGCGCCTTGGCACGCAGGGTCCGCACATTGGCCCGCAGCGCGTCCAGATCGATCTCGGCACGGGCACGCAACGGGGCAGCAGACGTCATGGCGTTCTCACTCATCGCCGCCCAGTGTCTCAGAGGGCCCCCACCCCACTTGAGTGCCGGGCCGCAGCGCCCACCCTTTCAACACCGCTCAGCGCATTCCAACCCACCGGCGTACACATGCAAGCGCCGCTCACCGCACTCCAGCCCGTCTGGGGGTGCCCCCTCTGGGGGAGTTTGAGGACGAGCACGCACCATCCCGATCCCCCACCCACCCGGAGGGGGCTGCGCCCGGCAACGCCGCTCACTGCATTCCAGCCCGTCTGGGGGTGCCCCCTCTGGGGGAGTTTGAGGACGAGGCCCGTTCAGGGCCGATCCGGGGTCCAGGGGGCAAAGCCCCCTGGGGGATGGGAAGGGTAAGGGCGGCGGGGGCGAGAAAAGCCCGGCCTCAGCGCCGTACATCCCGCCAGGCCCCCGGAATCGCCTCCGCCACGTCATGCGCCCCCACCGGCGCCCCCGCCGCCGCGAACCGCCCCGCCAGCCCATGCAGATACGCCCCCACACTCCCCGCATCCACCGCCGACAACCCCGCCGCCAGCAACGACCCCGCAAGCCCCGACAACACATCCCCACTCCCGGCGGTGGCCAGCCACGGCGTCCCCGTCGCGTTCACCCGCACCGCTCCCCCACCCGCATCAGCGACCAGGGTCGTCGACCCCTTCAGCAGCACCGTCGCCGAATAAAGCCCCGCCAGCTCCCGCACCGCGGCCAACCGAGCCCCCTCGACCTCCTCCCGAGCCACCCCCAACAGAGCGGCGGCCTCCCCCGCGTGCGGCGTCATCAAGGTGGGCGCGCTCCGCCCCCGCACAGCCCCCCGCTCGGCGAGCCGCAACCCGTCCGCGTCCAGCAGCACCGGCACATCGATCCCGAGCACCTCCGCCACGGTCCCGGCGTCGTCCCCGGCTCCCGGCCCCACCACCCACGCCTGCACCCGCCCCGCCTTCTCCGGCCCCCGGTCCGACACCAGCGTCTCCGGGAACCGCGCGAGCACGGCACCCCCGGCCGGCCCGACGTACCGTACGGCCCCCGCCCCGCCCCGCAGGGCCCCCGCGACGGCCAGTACGGCGGCCCCCGGATACCGCGCGGACCCGGCGGCGATCCCCACCACCCCCCGCCGGTACTTGTCGCTCTCGCCGCCGGGCTCCGGCAGCAGCGCGGCGACGTCCGCGTGCTGCAGCGCCTCCAGGTCGGCCTCGTCCGGCAGGACGTCCCCCAGCCCGATGTCGACGAACCGCACCACCCCGGCGTACTCCCGCGCTGGATCGATCAGCAGCCCGGGCTTGTGCGTCCCGAACGTGACGGTGACATCGGCCCGTACGGCGGCCCCCCGCACCTCCCCGCTGTCCGCCTCCACCCCACTGGGCAGGTCGACGGCGACGACGGCGGCCCCGGACCGCTCGACGGCGGCGACGACCCGCGCCGCGTCCGGCCGCAGCCCGCCCTTCCCCCCGATCCCCACGATCCCGTCCACGACGAGATCGGCCCGCCGTACGACCGCCTCGGCATCCTCCGCCCCCACCACCACGGAACCCCCCGCCCGCCGCAGCGCGGCGAGCCCCCCGCCGTGCGCCCGTTCGGGCGCGAGGAGCACCGCGCTCACCCCGGCCCCCCGCCGGGCCAGCCGCGCCCCCGCGTACAGGGCGTCACCCCCGTTGTCCCCGCTGCCCACGAGCAGCACGACGCGCCGCCCGTACACCCGCCCCAGCAGCTCCGCGCAGGCGGCGGCGAGCCCGGCGGCGGCCCGCTGCATGAGCGCCCCTTCGGGCAGCCGCCCCATCAGCTCCCGCTCCGCGCTCCGGACCGTGTCCACACAGAAGGCAGTACGCATGACGCAAGTCTCACACCAACGCCCTTGGACGTCGTGTCAGTTGCGCTTCGTGTGGAGGATTTCGCGGGCCTGGTCCGCGGCGCGGGTGATGCTCTCGGAGACGAAGTCGAGGAAGCGGGCGATGTTCTCCAGGCGGACGGCGGCCGGGGTGCCGGAGCCGAGGACGCCGACGCCCTGCCGTGCGGTCTCGGCGACCTGGGCGGTGCCGCGGGCGCTGGCGATCATGGACTGGTAGAAGACGTCGTCGTCCACGACGTAGCGCTCGCGGCGGCGTTCGTCGCGTTCCCGGCGGACGAGATCCTGTTCCTCCAGGAACGTGATCGCCTTGGAGACGGACGCGGGGCTGACCTGGAGGCGCTGGACGAGTTCGGACGCGCTGAGGCTGCCCGCGTCGCTGATGCAGATGGCGGACAGTACCCGGGCCGTCATCTTGGGCGTGCCGGACTGCATGAAGACGGTGGTGAGCGTCTCCTCGTACGCGCGCACCGCCTCGGCGTCGCGTCCGTGGGCCTGCGGGGACGTGTCCGGCCCGCGGGGCGCGGTCTGCCTGCGCCGGTGGGTGCGGTGTTCCGTGGCGCGGTGGGCGAGGTCGGCGCGGTAGGCGGTGGGACCGCCGTTGCGCATCACCTCGCGCGTGACGGTCGAGGTCGGGCGGTCGAGACGCCTGGCGATCTCCGCGTAGGCGAGACCGTCGGCCAGTCCCAGCCCGATCTGCTGGCGTTCCTGCTGGGTGAGTCGGCCTCCCGGCATCGCGGCCTCCTTCATGGTTCGTGGCACCCGCAGCATAGCGTTCACCTTCACCCCATTGCAACGAGCAGAGCGGGAATGTTGCATTAACCTTCAGCACATTGCAACGATTTCCTAGCTCTCACCTGCACATACATCAAACTCACGCAACAAGCTTGTTGCCGAATCCATGAACGCAACGTAGCTTTTCCATCGTCGGAAACGACAGGAACAGGAACGCCAGGAACGACGAGCCAAGGAGAGCACGATGCAGAAGTTCGACACCCCCGCCCCGGTCTCCACCGTCCTCGACATCCCCGCGGGACGCGTCCAGTTCATCGCCGCCGAGCGGATGGACACCACGGTCGAGGTCCGGCCCTCGGACGCCGCCAAGAGCCGCGACGTGAAGGCGGCCGAGGAGATCGAGGTCACCTACGCCGACGGCGTCCTGCGGATCGAGGCCCCCGCGCCGAAGAACCGGATCCTCGGCCACACCGGATCCGTCGACGTCACCGTCAAGCTGCCCGCCGGCTCCCGCGTCGAGGGCAGGTCCGCCGCAGCCGAACTCCGCGGCGTCGGACGCCTCGGCGACCTCGCCTTCGACGGGGCCCACCGTCAGATCAAGATCGACGAGGCCGCGAGCGTCCACCTCACCGCGATCGACGGGGACATCGAGATCGGCCGCCTGGGCGGCGCCGCACTGATCAGCACCGCCAGGGGCGACATCCGTATCGCCGAAGCCGCACGCGGCACGGTCGTCCTCACCACCCAGTCCGGCGACATCGCGGTCACCGCCGCCGCCGGCGCCTCCGCCGCCCTGGACGCGAGCACCGGCCACGGCCGCGTCAGCAACGCCCTCAAGAACGACGGCACCACCGAACTCGACATCCGCGCCACCACCACCTACGGCGACATCACCGCCCGCAGCCTGTGAATCCGCAGCCACTCAGCAATTGAGAAGAAAACAGGGGGCACCTCTCATGACCGACCTGGCCATCACCGCGACTGGACTGCGCAAGTCCTACGGCGACAAGACCGTCCTCGACGGCGTCGACCTGGCCGTCCCGGAGGGAACGATCTTCTCCCTCCTCGGCCCGAACGGCGCCGGCAAGACCACCGCCGTCAAGATCCTCTCCACCCTCATCACCGCCGACGCCGGCGACATCCGCGTCGGCGGCCACGACCTCGCCGCCGCCCCGCAGGCGGTACGCGCCGCGATCGGGGTCACCGGTCAGTTCTCCGCCGTCGACGGCCTGATCACCGGCGAGGAGAACATGTGGCTCATGGCCGACCTGCACCACCTCCCCAAGCGGGAGGGACGGCGGGTCGCCGCCGAGCTGCTGGAACGCTTCGACCTCACCGACGCCGCGAAGAAGCCCGCCTCCACCTACTCCGGCGGTATGAAGCGCCGCCTCGACATCGCCATGACCCTGGTCGGCAGCCCCCGGATCATCTTCCTCGACGAGCCGACCACCGGCCTCGACCCCCGCTCCCGCCACACCATGTGGCAGATCATCCGCGAACTCGTCTCCGACGGCGTCACCGTCTTCCTCACCACGCAGTACCTGGAGGAGGCCGACGAACTCGCCGACCGCATCGCCGTCCTGCACGACGGCACGATCGCCGCCGAGGGCACCGCCGAGGAACTGAAGCGGATCGTCCCCGGCGGACACGTCCGGCTCCGCTTCACCGACCCCGCCGCGTACCAGCACGCCGCCGTCGAACTGCGCGAGGTCACCCGGGACGACGAGGCGCTGGCGCTGCAGATCCCCAGCGGCGGCAGCCAGCGCGAACTGCGCGCCATCCTCGACTGGTTGGACTCGGCAGGCATCGAGGCGGACGAGCTGACCGTGCACACCCCCGACCTCGACGACGTCTTCTTCGCCCTCACCGGCCCGGCCGACGTCCCCGCCCAGCAGAACCAGCAGAACCAGCAGAAGGAGTCCGCCCGATGAACGCCCTCTCCCTCGTCGTCCGCGACTCCTCCACGATGCTGCGCCGCAACCTGCTGCACGCGTGGCGCTACCCGTCCGGGACCCTGAACCTGCTGCTCACACCGATCATGATGCTGCTGCTCTTCGTCTACATCTTCGGCGACGTGATGAGCACGGGCATCGGCGGCGGGGGCGCGGACCGTTCCGACTACATCGCCTACATCGTTCCCGGCATCCTGCTGATGACCATCGGCAGCACCGTGATCGGGGCCGCTGTGTACGTCTCCATGGACATGACCGAGGGCCTCATCGCCCGCTTCCGCACGATGGCCGTCTACCGCGGCTCCGTGATCGTCGGGCATGTCCTCGGCAGCGTGCTGCAGTCGATCGCCAGTGTGGTCCTCGTCGGTGCCGTAGGCGTGGCCATCGGCTTCCGGTCCACGGACGCCACGGCCCTGGAGTGGCTGGCGGCGTTCGGGCTGATCGCGCTGTTCGCCCTGGCGCTCACCTGGATCGCGGTCGGGATGGGCCTGGCCAGTCCGAACCCCGAGGCGGCCAGCAACATGGCGATGCCGCTGATCCTCCTGCCGCTCATCTCCAGCGCCTTCATCCCGGCCGACACGATGCCGAGCTGGTTCCGGCCGATCGCCGAGTACCAGCCGTTCACCCCGGCCATCGAGACCCTGCGCGGCCTGCTGCTCGGCACCGGGATCGGCAACAACGGGTGGATCGCGCTCGCCTGGTGCGTCGGCCTGACCGCGCTGGGCCACCGCTGGTCGACAGCACAGTTCAACCGCGACCCGAAATGAGTGCGCGGGTCGCCTCCCACAACCCGTCCCACGCCAGGGCGGCGTACTCCGACACCGCGTCGGCGTACGCCGCCCCGTCGGCCTCCTCGGCGGCCCGCCGGACACGGTCGGCGGACATCGTGGGGAACGTCTGCGGCACATGCATCCGCCGCGCCAGTGCCAGCAGCCGTACCGCGGAGGTGTCGCCCGCGGTGAGCCGGACCAGACCGAGGGCCAGTACGTCGATGCCGGACTGCGGGTTCTCCCCGGCCGGGTGGGAGCCGTCGGCGAGCAGCCGGCCCTCCAGCTCGGCCACCAGTCCGGCGACCGGCCCCAGCCGCCCGGCGTACGCGTGCGCGGCCACCGCATAGGCGGCCATCGCCCGCGCCCACACGTCCATCGTGGGGTCGACGGCCGGCGAGTCGCCCCCGCGCAGCCGCTCCACGGCCGTCCGCCACCGCTTGAGACCCAGCTCGGTCAGCCCGCGGGCCAGCGCGATCTCGGCCCAGGCGGCCAGGTCGGTCGCGACGGCCGAGGTCTGCTCGGCCGGCTGGCTCCGCTCCACGCGCCGCAGCCATTCCTCGGCCTCGTCCGGCTCGCCGCGCTGCAGGCAGGCCAGCGCCAGCCCCCGGTGCAGGCCCGTCATGGGCGACTGGTCGTTCAGGTGCTCCAGGGTCTCCAGCGCGGCCAGCAGATGCCGGTACGCCTCCTCGCCGAGACCGGCGTCCGCGCACAGCTCGCTGCACCGGGAGTGGCCGAGCAGCCTGAGCGACGGGTTGGGCACGGCGTCGACCGCGGTGAGCAGCCGCCGGGCGGAGGACAGAGCACGCTCCGGCTGGTGCTCGTACTCCCAGAGATAGCTGGCCACGCACTCGGCGACGCCCGCCAGCAGGGGCGCCTCGCTCGCGCACAGTTCCCGCAGCGCCTCGTAGCCGGGCGGGCGCATGTCCGGAAGGGCGCACAGCACGACGGCGAGCGCTCGCAGCAGGGTGTCCGGCTCCGCGGGCGGCAGCCTGCGCAGGGTGACGAGATGGCGCGCCCGCAGCGGGCCGTACCCGATGAAAGGGGCGGCGGTGCAGATGGCGCTGAGGGTGCGGGTGACCTCGGTGTGCCGTGCGTCGGGGCGGTAGTGCGACAGCGGCGCCGCGGTGTCGGTGGCCAGGGTCAGGACCCGGTGGAAGCTCGTGGCGTCGGTGAGCCAGATGCCGGCCAGCACCGCGCCGGCCGACGCGATGGTGGCCTGGTCCCGGCGGGCGAGGGCATACCGCAGGGCGAGTACGAGGTTGTCCTGCTCCGCGCGCAGCCGCGCCCAGTGCCGCAGCGGCTCGGGGCCGGCCATCAGGTCGTGGTTGGCCAGTCCGAAGTCCCGTGCCCAGCCGAGGAACCGGTCGGTGACCACCTCCTCCTCCCCGGCGGCCGCCCGCCGGGCGGCGCTGAACTCCCGCACCGTCTCCAGCATGTGGAAGCGGATCCCGGCCGTGGTGTCGACGGCCTTCAGCAGCGACTGGTCCACCAGCTGCTCCAGCAGGTACAGCGCGTCGCCGCCGTCGCCCAGCAGTCGTTCCGCCGCCTGTTCGTCGAAGCCGCCGGGGAAGACCGACACCGCCCGCAGCGCCGCCCGCGCGTCCTCCTCCAGCAGATTCCAGCTCCACTCAACGACCGCGTGCAGGGTGCGGTGCCGCTCGGGTGCGTCCCGGGTCCCGCCGCGCAGCAGCGCGAACCGGTCGCCGAGGCGGCGGCCGATCTCGGGTACGGACAACACCCGCACCCGTGCCGCCGCCAGCTCCAGGGCGAGCGGCAGTCCGTCCAGATGCCGGCACAGCTCCGCCACCGCGTCGGGCGGCAGCTCGACATCGGGGCGCGAGGCCCGGGCCCGCTGCTCGAACAGTTCGATCGAGGTCGCCGGGCCCAGCTGCGGCAGCTGGTACACCGTTTCCGAACTCAGCCCCAGCGGTGCCCTGCTGGTGACCAGTACCCGAAGGTCCTTGGACCGTGCCACCAGCTCCCGCACCAGGTCGGCGGCGCCCCGGACGACCTGCTCGCAGTTGTCCAGCACCAGCAGCGCGGGGCCGGCGCCGAGCGCGGCGACGATCCCGGCGGGCACATCCGCCCCGCCGCCGTACCCCCCACCGCCGTACGCCCCGCCGCCACCGCGTGGCGCCTCCCCGCCACCGACCGCCGACGCCACCTCGCCGGCCACGTCCTCGTCCGCACGGACCCCGGCCAGCGACACGAAGTGCACCACCCGCTGCTCCGCCCGCCGGCTGACGGCGTGAGCGAGCCGCGTCTTGCCCAGCCCACCGGGGCCGACGATCGAGGCCAGCCGGGAGGAGCGCAACAGCCCGGCCACCGCCGCGAGATCCTCGTCCCGTCCCAGCAGCGGATTCGGATCGTGCGGCACCCCGTACCGGACCACGGGCGCCTCGGTCCGCAGCAGCTCCTGCTGCACGGCCTTCAGCCTGCCGCCCGGGTCGGTGCCGAGATCGTCGCGGAGCTCGCGCCGGTACGCCTCGTAGCGGGCGAGCGCCGCCGAGGGCCCGGCCGTGGCCGCCTCGGCGCGCAGCAGCTCGGCCAGTACCTCCTCGTCACGCGGCGCCCCGGCGAAGACCTCGGTCAGCGGCGCCATGGCCTCGCCCCGCCGCCCCAGCCGGGCGAGCGCGAGCGCACGGGAGCGGACGAGGGAGTGGTAGCGCGGCGCCCGCTCGGCCCGCAGCTCCGCCACAGGGTCGCCCGGCGCGGCCTCGCAGTCCGGCGCCGCGACCCAAAGGACAAGGCCGTCCTCCGCGCTCGCCAGGGCGGCGGCATGATCCCCTGCCCGTGCCTGCCGGACACTCGCCTCGGCGCACCGCACCACCGCCGAACTGTCGACCTGCTCCTCATCCAGCGCCAGCCGGTAGCCGGTCGGGGTGCTGACGACGACGTCGGCCCCGAGTTGGGAGCGGGCCCGGGAGACCAGGATCCGCAGCGCGCCTGCCGGGTTGGCCGGCAACTCGTCCTGCCACAGCCCGTCCACCAGCCTCGCGGTGCTGCAACCGGAGCGCAGCTCACCCGCGAGCAGCGCCAGCAGCCCCCGCAGCCGGGGCGCGGTGATCTCCCGCCCGCGGTAGGCCACGCCCGACAGGAGGGTCAACTCGGTCTTCACTCGGTCAGGTTATCGACACCGGGTGCTTCGACGGCTGCTTCGACGACTGCCGCTTTCGACCGGCCGCCCGCCAGGACCGAGCGCCGGTCGACGTCCGCTGATGGACGAAAGCCCCCGCCGTGAGCGGCGGGGACCTTCGGGGAGTCAGGGTGTGGCCGCGTCAGCGGGAGCACTGGCTGGGGTTGAGCCTCTGTTCGATCTTGCTCTCCACGCCGTCGGGCTCCTTGGTGCCGTTCCAGGTCTTGATGAGCTGGTCGGAGACGCCGTCGATGTAGTAGCCGTACGAGTAGATGCGCTTGTACGAGGCGTCACGGCCGCGCCAGGTGCCGACCTGCGTGATCCTGCCGTTCCTCTCCCAGGCGTACGAGCCGATCTCGATGACCGGGTTGACGCGCACCACGCGCTTGTACGGCTTCCACGTCACGGCGATCTGGGTGCAGGGCGGGATGGACTTCTCGCTGCGCCGCTCGAACGACCGGGTCTCCTCCCAGCCCCACTGGTAGCTGAAGTTGCCGCCCAGCTTGCCGGTGAAGATGCTCTTGGCGAGGCCGAAGTCGAGGGAGCCGCCGATGCTCTTCGTCGCGGAGGTCTTGCTGGAGTAGCCGCGGACGAAGGTCTCCTTGTCGTCGGTGCGGCCCCGGTTGGCGATCCACTGCGAGATGCGCTCCTCCTTGCCCGTGTAGGTCCAGGTGGAGGCCTGCGGGTAGTAGCAGCGGCCGGCGAAGACCTCCCAGTCGCCGCGAGGGGCGCGGTTCCTGCTGATCTTGCCGATGTAGTCCTTCTCCTTGCGGAACTCACCAGTCTTCACGTTGTACGCGCCGAAGTGGATGTCGTCCGCCCGGCCCTGGTCGCAGAACAGGTGGATCAGCCAGTCGGGGTTGCCCGGGTCGATGCCCCGGATGTTGTGGGCGCCCATCGGCCCCGCGGCCTGGGCCGGACCGGCGGTGGACAGCAGGCCGGTGAGAGCCATGACGCCGGCCGAAGCGGCGACTCCCGCCTTCTTGAGTGTGATTCTCACGTGCGTACGCTCCTGAGTTCCTCGGTGGGGTTGGTGGTCACTCGCGGGAGAGCAAGGGGTTCCGCGGCTCGCCATGACCGAGGTTGGCAACCGGAACGTTGATTGCCACCTGCTTCTCGGAGCGCAATCAATTCCCCATCCCCCCGTTCGACCGGCGCGATCTCGCGGCGCTGCACCGGCACCGCGCCGCGCTCACGCCTGCTCCCGTGCCTGTGATCGCAGTCTTCCGCAGCGGGACCGACCGCCCGGGGCTCGACGCCGCGTACGGCCCGGCGGAACTCCTCGCGGCGTGGTCTTCCTGAGTATCGACTGCGCCCACTGCCGGTGAGTGCTCCCTGAACAAGTGAAGGCCACCGTGCAAGTCCCCCTGTTGAACGGGAAGTTCAACCGGAGGAGCGCACGATGGCCTTGTTCGGCGCCCCGAACGAGCGTTCCGTGTCAGCCGGTCAGGAACCACAGCTGGGACGCGGTTGCGCGTCCGCCGGGCATCTCCCGTAGGGGCGCGACGTTGTCGTCGCCGTAGGTGGCGGTGACCGCGAGGTCCTCGTTGAGGTAGGGCACCAGGGCCCAGGCATCACCATCGGTGGTGGGCCGCAGCCGCCACCACTGAGCCTTCTTCGTGGACTGGCACGGGGCCAGGTGGACGAAGGTGCCGGCGTCGCCCCGGACCTCCGCGCAGTTACCGGTGGTGGTGATCGTCCACTCGTAGACGGTCTCGCCCTGCGCTGTCCGGGTCGGGGTGAACCGGAAGGTGCGCGGGAACGGATGGTCGGCCCGGTAGTACACCTGCAGGTACGTGTTGTTGCCGCCTGTGGCGTCGTCCGGGATGAGGTAGTTGGTGTAGGCCACGCTGGTGATCACCACGGGCCCCGAGGGAGCGATGGCGGCGGCGGGCGCCGCCTGGGCGGGAGTGCTGAGCGCCAGGCCGATCAGCGCCGCGAGCGCGGCACAGAGGGCGAGGACGCGCTGTCCAACGAGGATGTGCTGTCGAGTCGGCAGGGTCATGGAGAGTTGCCCCTTCGTCTGAATGCCACGGGCTGTTCGCCTGTGGCATCTGCGATTCAACCCCGACTCTGTCCTGTTGGGGATCACTCACGCGGGTGAAGACGGGCCCCTGACGTGCAGAAACGACCCTTCTCGGGGATGGGCTTCACCTGCGTTCTCGCGAGGATGCCCCGGCGTTCACGCCGGGGAGGAATCGCATCCTGTGGCGGCGACGCGGAGTGTCGCCGTGTCCGGTTTCCCGGGGCGCGGAGCGCCCGCTGGACCGCCGGCGGAGCCGGGTGAAGCGAACGTGCGTGCCTGTGGTCGCTGGTTGTGGTGACTCCGACGTGAGGAGGGTACGGGTGTACGCACGTCGCACGTACGGTCTTGTCGTGAAAGCCGTGTGAGCGGGCGGGGCGTGGGAGGGGATGTTGTGCCGGGGGTGAAGGAGGGCGGGCATGCCCGGTACACCTACCGGCTGCGTGTGTCGTCGACCGCCCGCGCGGCGCTGCTGGCGGAGTGGGACCGGTGCCGGTGGGCGTGGAACGAGTGCGTGGCCAAGTCCAAGGCCGTGTACGCGCACAACAAGGCGCACCCCGAGGGCAGACAGACCTGCGGCCCGGCTCAGCTCGACAAGATGCTGACCGAGGCCCGCGAGCGCACGCCGTGGCTGCGCGGGGGGAGCTCGGTGCCGCAGCAGCAGATCATCCGGGACTTCGGCAAGTCGCGTGCGAAGGCGCAGAAGGACATCAAGGAACGTCTGCCCCTCAGACAGCGGGCCGGGATGCCAGGGTGGAAGAAGAAGCGCGAAGCCGAGCCGACGCTGAACTACACCAGGCGCGGTTTCCGTCTGAAGGACGGCCGTCTGCACCTCGCGGGTGGCATCGTGCTGAGCGTGGTGTGGTCTCGAGGCCTGCCTGCCGAGCCGTCCAGCGTGCGCGTGTACCGCGACAGCATCGGCCACTGGTACGCCTCCTTCGTGGTAGCCGCCCAGGTTCAGCCGCTCCCCGCCACGGGCGCGGTGATCGGTGTGGACTGGGGTGTGACAGAGACCGCGACCACCACCTCGAACACCCACGATCTTCCCCACGCGCAGCACGGCAGGAAGGCCCGGCAGAAGCTGTCGCGGTACGACCGGATGATGGCCCGCCGCAAACCGAAGAAGGGTTACGCCGGATCGAGGGGCTACCGCGGGGCGAAGAAGTGGCGGGCGAAGACTTACGCGAAGATCGCCCGGCAGCGGCAGGACACCGGCCGCAAATGGGCCAAGAAGGTCGTGCGTGACCACGATGCCATCGCCGTGGAGGACTTCCGTCCGAAGTTCCTCGCCAGGACCACCATGGCCCGCAAAGCTGCCGACGCCGCGATCGGCGCCACGAAGAAGGCCCTGATCGAGATGGGCCGCAAGCACGGGCGGGATGTCCGCCTCGTGCACCCCGCGCACACCACCATGGACTGCGCGTCGTGCGGAGCGAGAACCAAGCACGCACTGCCGCTGTCCGAACGTACCTACACCTGCACCGCGTGCGGAGCCGTCTCCCCCAGGGACAAGAACTCCGCCCGTGTGATGCTCGTCCGGGCTGGTCTCAACCCGGCTGGTGCCGAGGGCGTAAGACCTCCCGGAGCGCTGCTCCCAGAGGCTGCCTGAGCCAGGAATCCCCTCCCCTTCAGGGAGGGGAGGATTCAAAGATCCACGTTCGTACTCCGGGCCGGCAGCGACTCAGGCACGAAGCGGGCCGACCCCGATGGGTGTCGGCCCGCC
>NZ_JBLRVZ010000053.1:0-37429 GCF_048159505.1 Streptomyces sp. T028 | reverse complement strand
GGGGGGGCGCCCCGCCACGAGGTGTCGATGCCACGGGACTGTCGTCAGCCCGTGATCACCTCGTCCTTCGCGAGACTCTCGGTCCGTGAAGTGACGGTGCTGCTCAGGGACTTCGCCGTGGTGGAGACCCCGGACGCGTCGGCACCCGCCTCCTCGGCCTGCGCGGCGAGGGAGTCAAGGGCGTCGAGGGCGTACCCCGAGGCGTAGAACTCCTGGTACAGCTTCTTGTAAGCCGCGTGATACGCGTCGTCGAAGGCGTCTGTCTCCAGGAACCGTTCCTTGAGGAGGTTGCCGCCCATGCCGCCGCCTCCGCCGCGCGGGTTGCCGGTGTCCGCCGTGTCTCCGCCCTGCCGGCCGTCCTCCTGACCGCCCTCCGGAGCTTGCGGCATCCCGGACGGCATCCCGGACGGCATCCCGGACGGCATCCCGGACGGCATGCCCGCCGGTGCGCCCGAGGGCTCAGTGGCACCTTCCGGAGTTCCCTGCGCCGCTCCCTGTGCCGCTCCGTCCTGTGCGGTGCCACCCGGCATCATGCCGCCACCGCCGCCTCCGCCCATGCTCGTGCTGTCGTCGGGCCCGGTGTCGGTGCTGCCGCTGAAGGTCAGGTTGAAGTCCCAGCCGAGGACGGAGAACTTCTTGGTGCCGAGGTCGTACCAGAGCACGTAGTTCTTGCCCGGTCCGGCCATGTCGTCGAAGTTCATGATCAGGTTCTGCGTCGCCACGTACTCCGAGAAGGACTCCACGTCGACATACTGGTCGAGGTTCTCGGCGAACTCCTCGTCCGACGCCTGGTTGACCCACTTCAGGAGCTTCATCACCGGCGAGAGGTCCTGACTGCCCTTGAGGTTGAGCTGCTTGAAGGACTCCTCGTAGTCGGTGGGGTCGTCTCCCACGTAGTCGAAACTGCTGCCCGCCCGGGCCTTGTACGCCACACCCGTCGTGCCGAGTTCCGCGTCGACGTAGTCCTTGCTCGGGTTCTCGACCATGAGCCGGGTCGCGACCGGACGGTTGTTGACCTTCACCGAGGTGAAGGCGAACTTCTCCGCGGTCTGACCGGACTTCCTCATCAGGGACAGCGACAGGGCCTCGTTCAGCGGCAGGGACTCGTCGACTCCGGGGCGCAGCGAGATCTCGCGGTGGCCCTCGTAGGCACGGCCCTCGACGTACTCGTCGATGCTGATGAGCCAGGGCAGTTCCTCGGGCTTGTCGGCGGAGAGGCTGACCTGCGTCATACCGCCACCGCCACCGCCACCGCCACCGAAACCGCCAACGCCGCCACCGGCCCCGGCTTCCATGCCGCCGCCGTCCTGCGGAGCCTGCTGCTGACCGCCGTTCTGCTCGGTCCGCCCTTCGGTGTTCTGCTCCGGAGCTCCGTCCTGACCGCCTGGAAAGCCGCCCTGACCGCCGCCCATGCCGCCGCCCTGGCCGTCGTTGCGCAGGCTCATGAGCGTGGAGTTGCCCTTGAGGCGGATACCGACGTCGTTCAGGTACACGCCGTCGATGGTGAGGTCGGCCTTGATGTACTCCTTTTCGCCCTCGTCCTGGAACTTCTCCATCATGTCGGCGAAGTCGGTCTCGCTGTACTCGAGTTGGATCGAATGCGTCCGCGAGTCGTCGAACAGGTCGGCCGGCCCCGTGACGTTCTCCGTGATCTCGTCCCCGTCCGCCGTGGAGGCACTGGTGACGAACGGGGTGACGCGTACGTCGCCGAAGAAGACCAGCAGAACCGACATCCCCACGGCGAGGAACCCGGCCGGCTTCCAGTGCCGGCGCAGCCGCACCGGGAGGTGGTGCGCCAGCCGCTTGCGGGGGGCGGTCATCAGAGGTCCGTCTGGTCGTAACCGGTCAGCACGGTCACGCGCTGCCCCATGGTGCGCTCCTGGAGGGCCGCGACCAGCTCACCGGGCTCGTGGCCCTTCTTGATACGAACCGTGTAGAAGACCTCGGTCAGTGTGCCGCCGCGTATCGACTCCGTGCTCACCAGCTCGAACTCCTCGGTGTGGCGCAGCAGGACGTCCTGGATGGCGTGGGTGTGGTCCTCGCCTGCGGGGACCTGGACCTTGACGACCTGACGCTGGACGTTGAGGGCGAACCAGTTGAACTTGCTCATCGCCAGAATGATCAGGGCGATCACGGTGCCGCCGATCGCGGCCAGCGTGTAGAAGCGGGCGCCGCATGCCATGCCGACGGCCATCGCCAGGAAGATGAAGCCGACGTCCCTGGTCTCCTTGACGGCGTTGCGGAAGCGGACCACGGACAACGCGCCGACCAGGGAGAAGGCACGGGCCAGGTTGGAGCCGACGACCAGCATGATCAGCGCGACGATCATGCCGACGATGACCAGCGTCTGCACGTAGGACTGGCTGTAGGAGACGTTCCTGTGCGTGGCCCGGTAGACGTAGCCGATCATCGTGGAGAGCACGAAGGACAGCGTCATGGCGAGCACGATGTCGGTGACGCTGAACGTGCCGCTCAGGTCCTGCAGATCGAGATTCACGAGTGGGATGCCTCCGTGGAGCGATGCGCGGTGGGGGACGAGGGCGCGGGAATGGTGGGGGTGAGGACGGGCGCCGGCGGGAGGTCTTCCCCCCGGACGTGGAAGACGGACCTGGGGGCACGTCCGAACGCCTCGACGCTCTGGACGTACTTGGAGACCCGGACCAGGCTCAGGTTGCGCTTCGCCGCAAGGTCGGTGATCCAGTACGGGGTGCGCTCGTTGACCTTGATCTCCATCACCGACATGTGCGGCGGGATGATGAACCGGTTCTCGGGGTTCGGCGTGCCGAAGTGGAAGTCCCGGTCACGGCCGCGGATACGGCGGTCGAAGGTGACGCGCAGTCCCGTGTCCTGGTCGCGGCCGACCAGCGCCTCACGCTGGTAGCCGGTGATGGCGGTGGGCTGGAGGTTGAGCCTGACCACGAGCTCCAGAACCTCGTTGACGAAGGCGTTCTCCTTCGCGGAGTGCTCGATCAGCTCCCGCTCGTCGCACAGCTTCCGGGCCGTGGCGTACGGCAGGGTGATACGGCGCTTCTGGGTGACCCGGTTGACCCGCTGCTTGATCTCCACACAGACCGAGGACTCGTCGGTGACGCCGTCCAGGTCGCCGTAGTGGCGGATGCGCAGTTTGCGGCGGAACTTCAGGCCTTCGATCTTCTCCCAGTAGAAGCGGAGTTGCGGTGTGTCGTAGTACAGGCTCCACACGCCGTAGCCACCCACGGGGCTGTGCAGGTCGCGGTCCATCCGCTCACCGAGTTCGTCCCGGATCTGCGCCGCCTGCTCCACCGGCACCAGGTACTTGAGTTCATACCGGTTGAAGGCGTGGAGTCTGCTGGCCACGTGCAGAGCCTCTACGGGCGTTTCGTTGCCGTCGGTCCTGCCGTCGGTTATGCCGTCGGTCCTGCCGTCGTCCCGGAGGCGGCGTTTCAACCAGCCAGTCATGACGTCCCTTCAGATGGTCGGCGATCACCCCTTCAGTAAGTAACAGGTAAGAAATGAGAGACGGCTGAGGGACTTATATGAACGTCGTTAGTACGGACATTGAATTTGAGGTAAACGAAAGGGGAATGTCATGGAATACGTCACATCCGGGATCTCAGCACGTCGACCTCACAGCCCGGCTTGAAGGGGTCGAAGCCCAGCTCGATCAGCGGGCGAACGATCAGCAGGCTTCGCAACGACCACCACGCGTGGATCACGTCGAGGTCGATTTCGGTGCCATAGCCGGCGATGACGTCGTCGAGGTGCTCCTCATGTCCGAGCGTGAAGGTCGCGAGGTCGTACAGGGCATCACCCTGGCCCGCCTCGGACCAGTCGATGATGCCCGTGACCTCGTCGCCGTCGACGAAGACGTGCGCGATCTGCAGGTCGCCATGCGTGAACGCCGGAGTCCACGGCCGGAGCGCGGCCTCGGCGACCTGACGATTGCGGGTGACCAGGTCGGCGGGCAGGACGCCGTTCGTCACGAGCAACTCGCACTCGTCGTCGAGTTCCGCCGCCAACGCGACGATGCCCCTGCCGGCCCGGCCCGGCCCGGCCCGGCCCGGCCAGGTCGGCAGCGGCGCGTCGTGCAGCTTCCGGATGGAGGCGCCCGCCGCGGCCCACGCCGCCGGCGACCCGGTCGACGGCCCACCGAGGCGCCCAAGCGTCGTCCCCGGGAGCGCGGCGGTCGCGAGCACGGGCGGCTCGCGCCACAGGACCTTGGGGGTCGGGACCGGCGCGAGGGACATCGCCTCGACCTCGACGTCGATGCGCGCCTGATCGGCGTCCACCTTCAGGAACACGTCGCCGACGCGCAGAGTCGCGCGCTCGGAATGGGCGACGACGACCTCGACCTCATCCATGGGCGACCAGTATCCCGGGGATGTTCGCCGACGTCGCCGGGTTTGTCGCGTGCGACGGTCGCGGGGTTCTTGCCGGATTCGAGGGCGCCGATGTCTGGTGCATCGCGCGGCTGCCTGTGTGCGCCGTCGTTGGTGGTAACGATGCTGTGGTTCGCCTGCCTGGTCGGAGGTTCCCCGAGGTGCTGATGCAGGGCGACTCCCTTCACATCCTTCGTGGTGATCTGGCCGAGGTGATGGAGGCGTGCGAGCGTGGCGATCTGGCTGAGGCCCGGGACTCTGCCAGCCCCACCATGATCAATCCCGCACACCCCGGCCGCTGGCGTTCGTGAACATCCCCGTAGCGGACCTCGAACGCAGCAAGGCGTTCTTCGCTGATCTCGGGTTCGGTTTCAACCCGAACTTCACCGACGAGACCGCCGCCTGCATGCTGGTCGGCGAGCACGCCTTCGTCATGCTGCTCACCCGTGAGAAGTTCGCGGAGTTCGCGAAACTGCCGATGGCCGATCCCACCACGCACGCGCTGGCGCTGGCCCCGAGACGGTCGCGGCCTCCAGGCAGGACGCCGACGCCCCGGCCTGACCCACCACCGCGCTCCGGGAAGGGGCCGTCACGCAGGCCTGGGAGAGGGCTGTTGCCCTTTTTTGTTCAGCTAGCGTGGGCGCATGGTTCATCTTGAGCAGCCGCGGTTGTCCGGGCTGGGGCGGAACCCGGCTGCTCCGGCGGACGTCCTGGTACGCCTGGCGACGCACAAGGCCGGCCGCCACGGGCTGTCGCTGCGCAAGGGGCGGCTGCCGGACGTGGTGGTCGAGGCCCTGCTGATCCACGGCGGCAGGGATTCGGCGGTGCTCCTGCGCGGAGGCCGAGTCTCGCCGGCGATGCGCCGCCGGATCGCCGAGCATCCCGACCCGGCGATCCGCGACGCCCACGCGGACTTCGTCCGGACCATGGTGGAGCGCGGGGCATCGCTGGGTATCGAGAATCTGGTCGAGGCCTACGGCCGGCCACCAGCGGAACTTGCCGTCGCCTCGGATCCCAAGCTGCGCGCGATGGTCGCGGAGGCATGGCAGGACCGGCCGATGGCCGTGCAGTCGGCGCTGCTCACCGATCCGGACCCGGGGGTGAGGGCCGCGGCCACCAGGGCAGAGCACCCAGGGGTCCCTCCTGAGCACCATGAGCGCTGCCTCGCCGATCCGGCCGTCCAGGCAAACGTCGCGCGTCGTCTCCCGCTGACGCCAAACCAGTTCGCCCGGCTGCTGGAGACCGGGGACAAGAGCGTGCTGCACGCGGTGGCCGACAACCCGAACCT
The DNA here is from genome assembly GCF_048159505.1 of Streptomyces sp. T028. Classification (NCBI taxonomy): domain Bacteria; kingdom Bacillati; phylum Actinomycetota; class Actinomycetes; order Kitasatosporales; family Streptomycetaceae; genus Streptomyces; species Streptomyces sp. T028. Next base: position 31,783 of record NZ_JBLRVZ010000053.1, on the reverse strand, counting down.
GACCGCCGACATGGTGGCTCAGCTGCAGGACAGGGCGGACCCGGAGGTGCGCGTCGCGGTGGCCTTCAGCCGTCACGTCACCCCCGAGACCCGGGACCGGCTGCTCGCACTGGTGGAAGCCGAGAAGGCGGCCGGTGGCATCGACGCCTGGGTCGCCCTCGACTGGTCCTCCAACAAGCCGAGCTGGCTGCGGGACGCGCCGCTCGCCGAGCGGTTGACCTACCTCGACTGCCCGCACGCGGTGTTCCGGCAAGTCCTGGCAACCAGTCGGGACCTCCCGGACGAAGCCTGGCAGCGCCTGGACAACGACCCGGACGTCTCCGTCCGCCGTACCGCCGCCCGCCGCCCCGACACACCGCCGCAGGTCCTGCTCCGGCTGCTCCGCGCCCACGGCGACGTTTTCCACATCCGGCCACTGCTGGTGGACCACCCCAACTTCCCGCGCCGGACACTACGCAGCTTCGTGGACGAGCCGGACCCGCAGGTACGCGTGCTCGCTCTGCAGGATCCCAAGCTGCCCGTGACCGAGCTGCGGCGGTTCGCGGAATTCGAGGAGGAATCCCTGCGCGCGGGCGCGGCCAGGCATCCCAACATCACCCCACAACTGCTGGAACGGCTGCTGATGGACCCGGAACCCAAGGTCGCCGACGACGCAGCGGCCAACCCCATGCTGCCGCGGCCCCGGATGGACCGCATCCTCACCGAGGCCGGCCTCTGACGGCCGCGCTGGGTGCGCCTTGGCCGTGGGCCGGACAGCGAAGCAGTAGTCCTCCAGGATCCGGCCGTTGTCGACCTCGCCATGTCCACGCCGCCATCCGCGCGAGTACGACTCGGGCGGAAGGAGTCCTGTAGGTCGTGCCGGCCGTGGACCCGACGCCGGTCAAGGCGGCGGCGGCCTGTCAGTGGCCGGTGGCAGGATCGCCGGCATGGTCTTCGTACGTACCACTCCGCCGCGGCCTGTCGACGTCACCGCAGTTTTTCCTGAGCTGGCTCCGTTGGCGCGTGCGGCGATTCGGCTGCATCCACGTGCCGGGTCGCCCTCGGCACGGGACAGCTCTGTCGGTGGCCCGTTGCTGTGGCCCGCCGAGGAGCCTTGGCCGCACTGCGAAGCCGTGCACCCCGGCACCGGACGGAGCAAGTCACCGGCGGAGATACGCCTCGACAGGCGCCGACGAGCCCGACTCCACCGTGATCCCCGAGGTCCTCACTCCACGCCGGAGGAGACGGCGATCCAGCACCGCAACGACGCGACGTTCATGGAACGACTCGAAGCCGGCCCTCCCTGGCCCGCGGAGAGCCCGGTCCCCATGCTGCCCGTCGCCCAGCTGTACGTGCGCGATGTCCCTCTCCTGCGGCCGCCCGGGAAAGCCGACGTGCTCCAAGTGCTGTGGTGTCCCTACGACCACGCACCGTACGCCAAGCCCGCGACTGCGCTGTTCTGGCGATCCGCGGCCGATGTCGACGAGGTCCTGGCTCTGCCGCCGGACCCGTACGAGGCGGACTGGGACGGCTACGTGCCGGAGCCCTGTCGACTGGCACCAGAAGCGATCACCGAGTATCCCCACAGCCTCGATCTCAGCCCGGAGATGCGGCTGATGGTGGGGGACTGGACCAGATGGCAGGCCGCCGACGCCGGCGTGGACAGCTCGTACGCGAGCGATCCGGCGGAGTTCTACGACTGCAATCTGGCAAACGCTCCCGGCTGGAAGGCCGGCGGCTGGCCCCCGTGGGGCCGCACCGACCCCAACCCCCGATACTGCGGTGTCTGCGAGGTACAGATGGTCCCACTGCTGACCGTTGCCTCCTTCGAATGGGACTACGACAAACGCGGCTGGGCGCCGTACGAGGACGAAGCCGCCGCCCATGCCGCCGGTCATCGCGCCGGGCAGAACCCTGCGCAGCCGACCAAGGTGGAAGTCGGCAGCACCGACAACATGCAGCTCTACGTCTGCCCGGCTTCCCCCGAGCATCCGCACACCGACCTGATCCAATGAGCCGGCGGCCTGGCGGCGGCCACGCGCAGCGCCAGGGGAAGGCCGCCGGGCGACGTGGCAGGCCACCGCGCGGCGGCGACCGGCCAGCAAGGGTCGTGCCATTGTTGAACCCGTTGATGACCGGTTGGCGCGAGGGGAACGGCGTGCGGCTGTCGCGGGACATCACCGGGTGGGCGTTCACGGTGGAGGTGGACGGTGTCCGGCATGCCGGACTGGCGGTAGGACTGGCCGGCATCAGCCCGTTCACCGCCGGTGACGGGGCCGGAGGCAGCCTGTTCACCCGCGCGAACGGCTGGTGGGGTCTCCCGGTGCTCCTCTCGCTGAACGAACTGCCCGTCGGCCACCCTGTCGATCACAGGTGGTGTGTCACGCAGGACGACGGAGGCGTGCTGTCCGTCCTCGGCCCGGACGGCGCGTACTTTGCGCACGACCTCCGCCTGGAAGAGCCGCCGGGCTGGCGGGACACGGCGACCGCCTCGGGTTCGGTCATGCTGGTCGTCTCCCACGTGCTGCCTGCCATGGATGATCCGGTCGGCGCGCTCGACTTCGAAACGCGGCGGGGGATGGTGTGTGCCGGCCCCGTGCGCTTCGGCGAGCCGGGCTACGAACCGCGTGACGAGGAGGACGGCGCGCCGACGGTCAGGTTCCTCATCGACCCGGTCGGCACGCTGATGGAGCTGGCACATTACGCGTGCGACCGGATCCTGTCCTTGTCCCAGGCGAAGCGACAGGCGCGCGAACTGGAGCGGACGCGACAGGCCCTGGCGGAACACACGGACCAAGCGCTGCCCGCCGAGGCGATGGTGGAACTGCTGTTCCGGGACGAGTTCCTCGACCATCGCGGTCCGGTCGAGTTCATGTACGTCTACTGGAGGCTGGTCGCCGAGGTCGCCGACGCCTGCGGGGCGGAGGCCGCCTGGCGGGACGCGGCGCTCCGCAGCGTCGAGTCGGCCGTCGACCTGGTGGCGGACCGGTGCGATCGCGCGGTGTTCGAGGAAGCCGACGCGGTGGTGTCACGGCTGATCGACGAGTTGCCCGATCCCGCCGAACTGGAAGCCGGGTTGCTGGCCGCCGCCCGGTTGCGGATGGCCACCCGGGGAGCGGAGGACCTCGCCGCCGACCACTACGCCCGCGGGATGCGCACCGTGTGGTCCGCGCGACTGGACGCGGACCTGTACCGCACATGGTTCACCGACGAGGAGCCCTTCCAGGCCGAGTCCCACCGGCTGGTGGCGGAGGCGGGACACCTGGTGGTGCGCGCGCTGGAGGTGGACGGCGGGACGCGAAAGCCCCGGCTCCTGGCGTCGTTGGCGCAGATCCTCGCAGACGAGGAGGGAGTTCACCGGGATGCCGCCGACGCCGCGCTGTCGGCATGGCTCGACTCGTCCACCGCCGACGATCCGGATGTCGCCCTGTTCCTGCTCAGGGTGGTGGACGGGGTTCCCCCGGACCTGGTCGACGGGTTGCCCAGGGCGGTGTTCGGGTCGCCCTTGGCCGATTTCGTCGCCGCCCATGGCAGCAACGTAACCGCGAAGGTGATCAGTCAGGGTGTCAACCTGGCCCGGGAGCACGCCGACCGGCCGCTGCTGCGCACCGTGCTGGACTGGGCAGAGCAGCTCGGCGTCCGCTGGGACCCCGCCCACCGCAGGCAGTTGACCGAGGCACGGCTCCACGTGCTGCCCGACGACCCCACCGACTGCCCGGGTCCCGACCATCCGCTCACGGCGTCGTTCCCGCAGTCTCCGCAGTCCCCGCAGTCTCCGCAGTCCCCGCAGTCCCCGCAGTCCTGGACTCCGAAGCAGCGGTCGGCGGCGCTGCTGCATACGGCCGCACACGCCCGCGACCTGCGCCAGCCGGCGCTGGGGCTGACCCTCCTGAGGCAGGCGGGCGACGTATCGAGCGAAGAAGCCAGGCTGCTGACGGCGGATCTGTACTACCAGTCGGCCCAGGCGGGCGAGCCGGTCGCCGGCCCTGTCCCGTTCCCGTGGGGTTACTACATGTACGCGGCACTCGGCTACGCGTCGCTCGGCTTCGAGGAACTGGCGCGGGCGAGCCTGGTGCCGTTCGTGCAGCAGGTGGGCAACCTCCACGGCGAAGAACTCAAGGCGGCACTGTCCGCGATCATCGTGGATGTGCCGAACTTCGACACGAGCCGCGCGCCCGACCTCGGCGGGGTACTGCGCGATCTCGTGCACTCGGCGGTCTGGCAGCTCACCGCGGAATCCGAGACACTGCCGCTGGGGCTGATGCTCGGTCTGCACCAGGCGGGCAAGGGACCGGAGCTGGGCGCATGGTGGCGGATCGACGGTCCGCTCGCGCTGCCCGCGCACATCCAGCACCTGCTCGGCAAGCTCCGCGACCTGGAGGAACCCGCCGCCTCCCACGGTGCGTCCGGCGCGTCGCCGCACCTGCTGAACGCACTGGACTCCGACCGCCGTCCCGGCGGCCACGACCCCCGGCAGATCGCCCGGAACGTGCGGTGGCGCATCTCGTCGCTCATCGACGACGAGCTGAGTCGCCGCTCGGCACCGCTCGTCGACGACCAGCACCTCTGGGCGAAGACGCACGAGCTGCTGGACGACCGGACCGTACTGCTGACCTGGTTCCTGCCCGCCGCTGTGAACGGCGCGGCCGTGCTTCTCGCTGTCACCAGGCAGGGCCGGGAGCTCGTCGTGCACCTGGGCGACGGCGCGGACGACAACCATGACCGGCACCCGGTGGCGGACCGGGTCGAGGCGATCCGGACGGAGGTCGAACGCGACCCGCTGTTCGGCGACGTGACGCCGGAAGGCGGCCGACTGCTGCGGCAGCCGGGCGACCTGCCGCTAGGCGGCAGCGAAATGTGGGACAGGTGGCGGGCCCAGGGCAAGGACCGGATCCTGGCCTGGCCGCACGGCGCGCTGCACTACCTGCCGCTACCGCTGTGCCGCACCGGGGACCGGATGATCGCCGACGACTGGACGGTCACCACCATCGCCGGCCTCGAAGCCCTGACGCCCCCCGCAGGCCCCGTACGGCCGCGCCGCGCCGCGGTGCTGGCCTCCGCCGACGGCGGCGTGCCCTACGGGCTGCACGCCGAACCGGCGCTGGAGGAGCACGCGCGGAACGTCGCCCACGCGGTCGGCGCGGACGCCGTCACCGGGCCCGCGGCCACGCGTGACAGGTTGCTCGCCGAACTGGCCACGGCGGACGTGGTCCACATCGCCGTACACGGGACGCTGGACCAGGACGCGCCCTGGATGCACTGCCTCTACCTCACCCCTGACCGTGACGACGACGGCCGGGTCTTCGCCTACGACTTCCTGGAGGTCGACCTGCGCGGTGTCCGCCTGGTCACTCTCGCCGCGTGCGAGTCCGCGCTGGGCCGATTCGACCGCGCGGACAACGTCCGTGGCATCCCGTCGGCACTGATCACCGCCGGTGCTCAGGCCGTCGTCGGGTGTCTGTGGCCCGTACGCCCGGAGCCGGCCACGTACTTCTACCACCACATGCACCATCGGATCGCGCACGGCACGGACCCGGAGCGCGCCTACCGCGAGGCCCACCTCGCCACCCGCGCCCGGCATCCCCACTACCGTGACTGGGGAGCGTTCACCTACCTGCAGGGACGGAGCAAGGGAGCCGTGGCATGACCGAGGTCCGGTTGCACGATGTCGAACTCGTGCCGGAGCACACGCTCGGCGGCCCCGCCGACGACGAGCCGCTGCGCGGCAGGCTCACCTTCGGCTGGGACGTGCTGCCCGCCGACCACGAGGGCGTGCCCGCTCAGTGGGCGTCCTACGTCAAGGCGACGCCCGACCGTGAGTTCCGGCAACTGCTGATGGTGTGCTCGTTCCGTCCGGAGACGCCGGCCGGCAAAGGCGCGTTCCGCCACGCCTCCCTGGGGGTGGCACTGTCCACACCGGACGGCCGGGCACGGCCCGTCGCGCGGCTGATCGACCCCGGCGAGCGCACCCGTCCGGTCGTCGGCTCCGGCATGGGCATGAGCTTCACGGTCAAGGCAGGTCTGCTGGATGTGGGTGTGGAGAAGCCGCCGGGTGCGGGGCCGGAGAGGGACGAGTGGATCGTCCGCGGCCACGGCGCGTCCCAGCCGAACCCGCAGTGGGAGTTCCGCCGAGTCAAGAGTTTCCCGTTGGTCGGCGACCACCCGGTGGCCGCGCTGGTGGAACTCGTGCCCGACCGGCTGAACACGGCGGAGGTGCTGATGGCGGCAGAACTGGAGCACCGCAGCTGGGGGATCCGGCGCTACCGGGCACGGCTCGCACCGTCGCCGCACGCCATCGTGCTGGCCGGGTGACCCCGCCACATCCGCAGCGGATTGCGCGGATCATCACGATGAGGGTGAGGACCGGCGAGGCCGGTGGCGGCTGGTGGGTCTTGGCCGTCGGCAACCGCCGCGACGTCCACCGCCGGGTTCCGTAGAACTCCGCATGCCGGCCCGTTGGGCGATGTGCGGCAGATCAACTCCCCGTCCGCTCACGCGAGCGGCCCCGGACGAGGCGCCCGAGGCCGACCAAAGCGCCTCCCTGGGGGAGAAACCCAAGGCCAGCGGCGTTATACGTGGTGCCCCCGGCAGGATTCGAATGCCTCACGGGGGCGGGTGTTTGCGTCAGCGCACGTCGACGAAGTCCCCCGCCGATTTCAGCGCCGCCGTCGTGCTGGTGCCGGCGAAGCTCCAGCGCCAGTAGCCGTCGGAGGCGGCCTTGACGCTCGCCTTCAGCCTGCCCGTCGTGTCGCTCGTCACGGTCTTGACCGTGGTGTACGTCGTGCTCCCCTTGGGGCGGAACTGAAGCCGGACGGGCTGCCCCGTGTAGCCCGCGTACGTGTACTTGTCCCAGTTGGCGCGTGCCAGCTTGCCCGTGACGGTGATCGTTTTGCCCTTGGCGACCGGCTCGGGTGCCGCGTCGACGCTGAGCGTGGAGCGCCGCTTCACGGGATGGGTTCCGTAGACATCGCCGTAGTGGTCACCGTCCTTGGAGTTGAGCTCGACGTATACGTCCCAGGGACCCGCGAGCGTGTTGCGGGGGAGGTCGATGTCACGCTCGAGCTTGACGGTGAGCTTGCAGGTGGACGTCGTGGCGCTGCTCGCGGTGCACTGGGGAACGCCGTGGTAGGACCAGTATTCGCCGTCCTTGTCCCGCTCGATCTGCAGGAACCCGCCGTTCTTGATCCCCGAGTCGTCGGAGGCGGTCACCGAGATGGTGAACGACTCCGTCCGGGACGTGCCGAAGACAATGGACTTGCCGCCGTTCACAGACACCTTTTTGATCACGACGTCGGTCTCCACCGCGTGGGCGGACGGAACGGCGAGCACGGTGCCGCACAGGGCGAGGGCGCCGGTGAGAACGGAGCTTACGGAAGCTGAACGCATGAATCCCCACATTGTTGGGCCGGCTGGCAACCATGGATCCCCCCAGGTCACCGGCGCGGCAGGTGGCGTGAGAATACGACACCGCGGCAGCTGACCCCGCAGCAGCCTGTTCGGGTTTGCACGCTCGCCCGGAGCCACCGGCCGAGAGACAGGTTGAATCGTGACGTCGTCGGACTGGGCCGCTTTCCCCGTGATTCCCCGCCCGACTTGGAGGGCAGGACAGCCGGCGTCCGCCGGTCCCAGGCCGAGTTGCGGGACGGTCGACTCTTCGACAAGGCGCCGAAGCCCGCCGCGCCGGCATCCGCGCCGTGACGGGCACGTCTTCGTCGGCCCACGGGGCGGCCAGCTCCGGCGGACCAACTTCCGGGACGACTGGATCGCGGCCAGGGAGGCCGCAGGTGTCACGTCGGAGCTGCACTTCCGCGATCTCCGGCACACCGGCAGGACGAGCTGATGACCCGCATGGGCCACAGCAGTTCTCGCGCCGCGCTGATCCATCAGCACATGACCGGTGACCGTGACCGGGCCATCGCCGACCGGCCAGGGACCATGATCCGAGAGGGTGGGGGAGGGGCCTCCGGTCTTGGAGACAGGTAATCGCCTTGCTGCCGTGGCCGAAGCTGGCGATGCTGGCCAGATGCCAGGGCAGCGCAAAAGAAGGCGTCATCGACAGGACGAGGCGCAGCGGGCTGCTGCTCGCTTCGCGCCTGATGCGGGCCGCTGGGAGGTGCTTTTCGAAACCCAGGACGAGTCGGACTGGAACGCTCACATCCGCCGTCTCCGAGCGTCGGGCGCCCAGATCGACTGGTCGGCGGTGCGGGTGGACAGGCTCTGTGGGCGCCAGACGGGAACGACCACGTTTCGGCTGGGCCTCTTCGTACCGAAGGGCGCGCTCCATCCGGACCAGGACTCCGCCATGTAGTGGCGCGTGTGGCACGGCGTCGAACACGACGAAGGGCCAGCCCGGGAGGTAACCCTCTTGAGCTGGCCCTTTTGCTGTGCCCCCGGCAGGATTCGAACCTGCGACACCCGCTTTAGGAGTTTCCCCGGGCGGGGCTGTGACCTGCGGAAACGTCCACCGCGTGGTGCCTGGCCTGGGAAAATACCCCTCCGTAGCTCTCACGTGTTCACGGGGTTTCCCGGCCTGAACTGTGCTGCTTCCGTTCCGCGTGGGTACCGATTGGACGGCATGGAGTCCAGGCTTGGTTCGGTGGTCGCGTTACGGATCCACTCTGTCGGCTGCGCCGGACCGACAACCAGCGTCCGGGGTGCGGCGACGGCTCCTCAGTTACATGCACAGCCCTGTGGGATGCCAAGGCGTGAGCCCCGTGCCGGTGCTCGTGAAAGGGCCTGTCGTTCTTGAAGGTGGCGGCGAGGTTCGGCGGGAGGATCGCGCCGTCGAGGTCGCCGGAGGGCAGTCGGGTGGCGCGTACGCCGTCGTTCTCGACGATCGCAATGGTCACCTTCTTGACCTTCGGCGCTCCGCCCCAGTGGTCGGGGTCGGCCTTGAAGGTGAGCTTCTCGCCCTTGCTCCAGCCGGCGAGGACGTACGGGCCGGTGCCGATCGGCAGGACCGTACGGCCCGCGAAGGGCGCGTAGGGGTACTTGAGGGTGAAGACGACCTTGTCGTCGCCGTCCGCGCGCACCTCCTTGATCGCGTCGAGTTCGCTGCGGGAGGTGTTGTTCGTGCCGGGGGCGAGGATCGTCTTGTACGTGAACACCACGTCGGCTGAGGTAAGCGGCTCGCCGTCGCTGAACTTCACGTCGTCGCGGAGGGGGTAGGTGTACGTGAGGCCGTTGTCGGCGACCTCGGGGAGCGCCTTCGCCAGCGCGGGCGTCAGCTTCAAGGTCGCGTCGCGGGCGAGCAGACCGTCGAAGATCTTGGAGTTGCCGTCCTTGGCGTAGCCGAGCAGGGGGGCTGAGGGTGTCCGGCTCCGAGCCACGCCGATCACCACGGAGTCGGCGGCGCATCCTTCGGCCGATCCGCCGCCTGGGGCCGAGCACGCGGCGACACCGGTGATCAATGCCGCCGCGACCGCGGCTCCTCGTATCCGTCGGGTCGTCATGAGCCCCACCCCTATTGCGGTGGAGATGTTCACCGGCTCAACCCGCCTCACACGCTGAGCGCCGCCCGCACCGTCTGCTCCGCGCCCGTTCCGCCCTCGCCGGAGGAGGTGACGCGGCCCGCTTCCAGGACGTAGTAGTGCTGGGCGGCCCGCATGGCGAAGCCGACGTGCTGTTCGACGAGGAGGACGGACAGGCCCCCTCGGCGGGCGAGGGTGAGGATCGTCTCCTCGATCTCGGCGACGACGGACGGCTGGATGCCCTCGGTCGGTTCGTCGAGGAGGAGCAGCCGGGGGCGCGTGACCAGGGCGCGGGCGAGGGCGAGTTGCTGGCGCTGGCCGCCGGAGAGCAGTCCGGCGCGGCGGCCGGACAGTTCGCGCAGGACGGGGAAGAGGTCCAGCGCCTCGGCCACGGCCGTCTTGCCGTCGGGGCGGCCGTCGGCGACGAGTTGGAGGTTCTCGGCGGTGGTGAGGTGAGGGAAGGACTGCTGGCCCTGCGGGACGTAGGCCATGCCGCGGGTGACCCGCTGGTGGGGGGCGAGGCGGGTGATGTCCTCGCCGTCGAGCAGGATCGTGCCTCCGGTCGGCTTGATCAGGCCCATGGCGGCGCGCAGGAGGGTGCTCTTGCCGGCGCCGTTGTGGCCGAGGACGGCCGCCACGCCGTCCTTCGGGACTGCGACGGTCACGCCGTGCAGCACGGTGGTGCGGTCGTAGCCCGCGCGGACGGTGTTGATCTCCAGCATCGACGTCACGTCACGCCTCCTCGGCGACAGCGGCAGGGGTGGGCGTGGGCTCGTGCTCGGGCTCGGAGGCGCGGCCGAGGTAGACCTCCTGGACCCGGGCGTCGGCCTGGACTTCGGCGACGGATCCCTCGCTGAGGACCTTGCCGGCGTGCAGAACGCTGACGCTGCGGGCGAAGGAGCGCATGAAGTCCATGTCGTGCTCGATGACGACGACCGTGTGGTCCTCGCTCACCCGCTGCAACAGCTCTCCGGTGGCCTCGCGTTCGTCGTGGCTCATGCCGGCGACGGGCTCGTCGAGCAGCAGCAGCTTCACGTCCTGGACCAGCAGCATGCCGATCTCCAGCCACTGCTTCTGGCCGTGGGCGAGCACTCCGGCGGGGCGGTCGCGGAGGTCGGTCAGGCCGGTGGTCTCCAGCGCCTTGGTCACCGCCTCCGGTACGTCCTTGCGGCGCCGCAGCATGGTCCAGACGCCGCGTCCGGCACCGGCCGCGATGTCGAGGTTCTGCAGGACGGTCAGTTCCTCGAAGACGGTGGCCGTCTGGAAGGTGCGGCCGATGCCCCTGCGGGCGATCTTGTGGACCGGCTTGCCGAGGAGTTCCTCGCCGCCGAAACGGGCCGAGCCGGTGGCCTTCACCAGGCCGGTGACGGCGTCGACCAGGGTGGTCTTGCCGGCGCCGTTCGGGCCGATGAGGAAGCGCAGATCGCCGGGATGGATGTCCAGGTCGACGCCGTCGACGGCCGTGAAGCCGTCGAACGTCACCCGCAGGTCGCGGACGGTCAGTCCGTCGCCGCTCATGCTGTCTCTCCCGTCGTACGAGTATCGGAACGGCGCCTGCGCACCAGTACCGCCGCGGACGCCAGGCCGCCGGGCAGGAAGCCCACCGCCACGACGAACAGCAGGCCCTGGAGGTACGTCCACGCGGCGGGGACGGCGTCCGAGAGGGTGCTCTGCGCCCAGGCCACGGCGATCGCGCCGAGCACCGCGCCCACCAGTGAGGCCCGGCCGCCGACCGCCGCGCCGATGACGAAGCCGATGGACGGCACGATCCCGATCAGCGCCGGGGAGATGATCCCCACGGCCGGCACGAAGAGGGCTCCGGCCAGACCCGCCATGCCGGCCGCGAGGACGTACGCGACGAGCTTGACGTTGGCCGGGTCGTAGCCGAGGAAGCGAACCCGTTCCTCGGAGTCGCGTACCGCGACGAGGAGTTCGCCGTAGCGGCTGACGAACAGCTGGCGGGCGGCAGCCATCAGCAGCAGCAGGACGGCGGCGATGAGGAAGTACACCGTGCGCTGGTTGACGGGGTCGTCGAGCGAGTAGCCGAAGAAACCCTGGATGTCGGTCAGGCCGTTGGTGCCGCCGGTGGTGGCCTGCTGGCCGACCAGCCAGATGGACAGGGCGGCCGCCAGGGCCTGGCTCAGGATCGCGAAGTAGGCGCCCTTCACCCGACGGCGGAAAACGAAGAAGCCGAGCAGGGCGGCGACGGCCATGGGCAGCAGCACGGTCATGGCGAGGGCGAACGCCGGGTTGGCGAACGGTTTCCACCACCAGGGCAGGGCGTCGCCGGTGCCGTAGAGCTGCATGAAGTCGGGGAGGGTCTCGCCGATCGCGGCGGCGTCGGTGAGCTTGAGATGCATGGCCATGGCGTAGCCGCCGAGGCCGAAGAAGACGCCCTGGCCGAGCACCATGAGCCCGCCGCGGCCCCAGGCGAGGCTGACGCCGACGGCCACGATCGCGTAGCACAGGTACTTCGCGAGGAGGGAGAGGCGGAAGTCGGAGAGGGCGAGCGGAGCCACGCCGAGGAGGAGGACGGCGCCGAGGGCGAAGGCGCCGGGGACGCGGAGGCGTTCCAGCGGAGAAACGGGGGTGGCGGTCGTCATGCCAGGCTCCGGGTGCGCAGTGTGTACAGGCCCTGGGGTCGCCACTGGAGGAAGGCGACGATCGCCACGAGCACGATGACCTTCGCGACGCTGACGGTCGTGGAGTATTCGAGGACGGACTGGAGGACCCCGAGCGCGAACGCGGTGATCACGCTGCCCTTGAGCTGTCCGATGCCGCCCACGACGACGACCAGGAAGGCGTCGACGATGTAGTTGGTGCCCATCGTCGGGCCGATCGGGCCGACCAGGGTGAGGGCCACGCCTGCCACGCCCGCGAGGCCCGAGCCGATGAGGAAGGTCATGCGGTCGACCTGGCCGGTGGCGATGCCGGACACCTCGGCGAGGTCGCGGTTCTGGACGACGGCTCGGACCCGTCGGCCGAGCGGGGTGAGCCGCAGGATGAGGGTGAGGGCGAGGACGCAGAGCAGGGCGAGGCCGAGGATGAACAGGCGGCTGCTGGCGAAGCTGACGCCGCCGCCGAAGGAGATGCTGCCGGTGAGGACGTCCGGGGCGTGGGTCTGCACGTTGGGCGCGCCGAAGACGTCGCGGGCCAGTTGCTGGAGCATCAGGGAGACGCCCCAGGTGACCAGCAGGGTGTCCAGCGGCCGGGTGTACAGGCGCCGGATGAGCAGCCATTCCAGCAGCACGCCCATCGCTCCGGCGACGAGGAAGGCCAGCGGCAGGGCGAGGAGCAGGGAGACGCCGGCGCTGCTGACTGACTTCTGCAGGACGTACGTCGTGTAGGCGCCGGCCATGATGAACTCGCCGTGCGCCATGTTGATCACGCCCATCTGCCCGAAGGTGAGGGTCAGGCCGAGCGCGATGAGCAGGAGGACGGCACCGATGCTGATGCCGGTGAACGACTGGTTGAGGATGACCGTCATGGAGCGGCTCCGGGTCGGGGACGGGGGTGCGGGCGTGGGACGGGACCCGGCCCGCGGTGGGCCGGGTCCGTGCGCGTGCGGTCCGGCTCAGGAGAGGCTGGAGGCCCAGTCGTAGCCCTTGAGGTAGGGGTCGGGCTTGATGGGGCTGCCCGAGTTCCAGACCTCCTCGATGAGTCCGTCGGAGCCGACCTTGCCGATCCGGGCGGTCTTGTGGACGTGCTGGCTCGCGCCGTCGACGGTGACCTTGCCCTCGGGGGCGTCGAGCGTGATGCCGTCCGAGGCGGCCTTCACCTTCGCCACGTCGAAGGAGCCGGCCTTCTCGACCATCTCCTTCCACAGGTAGACGGAGATGTAGGCGGCCTCCATCGGGTCGCTGGTCGGTTTGTCCTTGCCGTACTCGGCCTGGTAGGCCGCCACGAACTTCTTGTTCGCCTCGCCCGGGGTGGTCTCGTAGTAGTTCCAGGCGGTCAACTGGCCGTCCAGGTACTGGGTGCCGATGCTCTTCACCTCTTCCTCGGCGATGGAGACCGACAGGACCGGCATGCTCTTCGCGGTGAGCCCCGCGGACTTGTACTCCTTGAAGAAGGCCACGTTGCTGTCGCCGTTGAGGGTGTTGAACACGGCGTCGGCACCCGAGTCCTTGACCTTGTTGACGATGGTGCCGAACTCGGTGGAGCCGAGCGGCGCGTAGTCCTCGCCGACCACCGTCATTCCCTTGGCTTTCGCGTACGCCTTGATGATCTTGTTGGCGGTGCGCGGGAAGACGTAGTCACTACCGACCAGATAAAGCTTGGTCAGGCCCTGCTTCTTGAGATAGTCGAGGGCGGGCACGATCTGCTGGTTGGTGGTGGCGCCGATGTAGAAGATGTACGGCGACTCCTCCAGTCCCTCGTACTGGACGGGGTAGAAGAGCAGCGACTTGTACCGCTCGAAGACCGGCTTGACGGCCTTGCGGCTGGCCGAGGTCCAGCAGCCGAAGGTGGCCGCGACCTTGTCGTCCTTGATGAGGGCCTCGGCCTTCTCCGCGAAGGTCGGCCAGTCGGAGGCGCCGTCCTGGCTGACGGCCTTGAGCTTCTTGCCGAGCACGCCACCGGCGGCGTTGATCTCCTTGATGGCGAGCAACAGCGCGTTGTGGACGGTGACTTCACTGATGGCCATGGTGCCGGACAGCGAGTTCAGCAGACCGACCTTGACCGTGCTGCCGGAGGTGTCGGCCTTGGCCCCGGAGTCCGACGACGTGTCGCTGCCCGTCTTTGCGCCGCAGGCGCTGAGGGCGGCGGACGCGCCGACGGCCGAGATACCGGCCAACAGGCCGCGTCTGCTGATGCTGAGCCCGGACATACAGAACCTCCATGCCCCGAGGGGGCGGTGCGAAGAGAGCGGAAAGGCGCTGGGGAGGGAAGGGATGAAGCGCGCTTCAGTAGCGGCGGCGTAGACGCACGGATCACCCAGCCGTACCGGGGTGCCGTCCGGGCTGGTCGCTGAAGTGCGTCCACAGCCTGCGAGGGAACTGTTTCCCCTGCGTTTCGGCGCAATTGAAGAACAGTTTCCAGAGGAAGTAAAAATGGAGGAGAAAAAGAAAAAGCCATCACCGAGGACGCCCACCTCGCAGCGTCTCAGCAACGGCAATTAATGTTTCCCGCCGAAAGGATCAGTTTCGCGGACCCGTCTTGTCAAGAGTGCGGTGATCGACGGTAGGCTCCGGTCAACCCCGCCACGGGGAACCGAGGTTGCGAGCGGAGGAGCGCCATGCCGAAGGGCCCCCGGGAACTGCTCCGGCTGCTGACACGGGCCGAGCGACTCTCCGTACGCCGGGTGCAGTCCGTACTGAACGAATTCGACTGCTCCGCGGAAGCGTGGCGGGTCCTGGATCTACTGTCGGACGGGCAGGGCCACAACATGACGGCCCTCGCCGACCACGCCTTCCTGCCGGCACCGAGCCTCACCAAGCTGATGGACCACCTCGTCGACCAGAATCTGGTCTACCGCCGCGTCGATCCCGCCGACCGACGCCGGGTGCTGGCCCATCTCACGCCACGGGGGATGCAGCGGTGGCAGATCCTGGCGCGCGAAGTGCGCACCGACTGGGCGGAACTGGAACCCGGACTGACGGACGGGGAGACGGAGCAACTGCACCTCCTGCTGGACCGGCTCGCCGACGCCCTGGAGCGCACTCGCACGACGGAAGGCCGAGTCACAACAGCTCGTGGGGAGCGCGCAGTTGGGCGAGCACGTTGAAATCAAGACCGTCCGCCTCAGCCAGGTAGATGCGCTGGCGCACATGCCGGTCGTGGAGACGGAGCAGCCCTCGCGGTCCCTCGTAGGAGACGGTCTCGGCGGCGGCTCCGATCGCCGAGACGTCCAGGGTGCGGGCCTGTTCGACGAGCGCCGCCAGCAGCAGCACCCCTTCGTAGCAGGACTCGCCGAGACTGCCCGGGGCGGGCGCCTCGATCCCGAACCGGGCGGAGTACTGGCCATGGAAGTCGAGCGTGTGCTGGTTGGCCAGTGACGCGAAGAACCCGGCCGTGCTGAACAGGTCGCCGGTCGCCTCGGGCCCGCTGGCCATCAGCATGTTCTCGTCCATCAGCGTGCTCAGCCTGAGGCACCGGTGGTCGAGCTCGGAGGCGGCGAAGGCCCGGTTGAAGCGGACCGCGTCGCTGCCGACGAGCAGCATCAGCACGCCGTCCGCGTCCGTGTGCTCGATCCGCCGGAGTACGGCCCGGAAGTCCTCGGTGCCGAGCGGGAGGTACGCCTCACCGCAGACCCGGCCGCGGCTGGCGCGCGCGTAGCGGTGGGCGGCGCGGGCCGTGCGCCGGGGCCAGACGTAGTTGTTGCCGACCACGAACCAGCGGCGCACGCCTCGCGTCTCGGCGAGCAGCCTCATGGCCGGCAGCAACTGCCAGTCGGGGGTCTCGCTCGTCATGAAGACGCCCTCGGTGCGCTCGCCGCCCTCGTACAGGGCCGTGTAGACGTACGGCACCCGGTGGGCGACCCTCGGCGCGACCGCCTCACGGACGGACGAGATGTGCCAACCGGTCACGCCGTGCACGGCCCCGGTCGCGACCAGCGCCTCCACGTCCCGCGCCACGACTTGCGGGTCACGGCCGCCGTCCACCTCGACCAGCCGCAGCTCCTTGCCCAGGACACCGCCCGCCTTGTTGACCTCCTCGGCGGCCAGCCGTGCGCAGGCCTCGCAGGTGGGGCCGAATATTCCGGCAGGCCCCTGCATCGGGTACACGAGCGCGACGTTCAGGACCGAGTCGTCGGCCGTGACCCAGACGGGGTCGTGGAGACGAAGCGGCCGCAGCATGGCCCCATGATTCCGGCACTGCCCTCGATACCCAAACGACAGCCCGGATCGAGACCGATTCGTAGAGTTCGCAGAGAAGGCGGAAGGGCTCCCGCACGTCACGTCCTTGCGGGAGCCCTCCGTTGTGCTGCCTGCCGGTGAAGGTTGAGAAGACGATCACGAGCAGGACATCTGCGGCCGCTCCGGGGTCACGGCGCGAGCAGGTCGTAGACCTGCTCGACGATGAGGTGACCGGAGAGCGGCCTTGAAGTTGGGGAAGGAGCCGAAGGACTCGGCGATCGCGTCCGCGAGCTCGCCGGACCCGTCCTTCTCCGGCGTCGCCGCCGTCGCCGGTCATGCTGTGCCAGTAGATGGAGTGCAGGATGTGCCCGGAGAGGTGGAACGCCAGGTTCTTCTCCAGGCCGTTGATCGAGCCCCCAGGACTCCTTGTCCCGGGCCTCGGCGAGCTGCTCCAGGGTGTCGTTCGCGCCCTTCACGTATGCCGCGTGGTGCTTGTCGTGGTGCAGCTCGATGATCTCGGGGCTGATGACCGGGGCGAGCGCCGCGTAGTCGTAGGGCAGCTCCGGGAGCGTCCGCGGACGGGTCGCAGCCAGGCGCAGACTCACCCGTCCGGGAACCTTCCCTTGTTGCAAGACATTCGCAATAACCTGCACGCAGGACCACGGGGAAAGGCAGTGTTGGTGAGCAGGACCTCGCAGTTGACCCAGCCGGAACGACTGGCGCGCCATGGCCCAGTGCCGGACGACCCCCGCACACTCCTGCAACAGCAAGGGCCGCGCTGCACCGCGAGCCGGCTGCACACCCTGTCCCTGCTGCCCGCGCCGGAGCTTCACCTCTCCGTCGCGCAGGCCTGTGAACGCCTCACCCTGCGGGGCGGAATCATGCACCCCACGACGGTCTACCGGACCCTGAGGTCCTGACGGAGGCCGGCCTGACGCATGCGGTTCACGGCCCCGGCGCGACGCGCTACGGCATCACCGGCACACCGCACCACCGCACTCTGCCAACGGTGCGGTCACGTCACGGCCCTGACGGGCGCTCACCTGACGGAAGCCGCAGGGAGGATCGAGGAGCTGACGGGACTGCGGCCCGACGCCTCGGGATCGCTGCTGATCCCCGAATTCGAACACCCTATGGGACGTTTCCGCAGGCCAGAGAACGTTTACAGTGGGGCGGGTGGGACGCGAACCCACGGCCGACGGACTATGAGTCCGCTGCTCTGCTCTACGACGAATTCACTGACGAGGCAGAGGAGTCCGACGCGGTCGACGCGGAGGCGTCGGACGACGATCAGGCGCTCAGGGCCAGCAGTATGGCGACGCTCATGCCGGACGTCTAAGTCGTGCGCTTGGGACGTCCGTTGTGGACGCTGGCGTGCGTGACTCCGGCAGGTGGTCGAAGAGGACGTTGTGGAGGACGACCGTGGAGCCCTTGTCGGGCTCGAGGGCGCCGATGTGGACGGGGGTGTGCCGCAGCGGCCGTGCGAGCGGGGGCGAAAAGAGGAGGTTTGCCCAGCGTTCCCACGCAGGACGCTGCCTGGCGGCGCGTTCCCATTCGTTCCCATGCAAGGCCAAAAAGCCCCTCAGGGATCACTTCCGAGGGGCCTTTCTGATGCATCGTGCCTGGTCGGGCATGGTGCCCCCGGCAGGATTCGAACCTGCGACACCCGCTCTAGGAGTTTTCCGTGGGCGGGGCTGCGACCTGCGGAGATGCGGGCCACGGGGCGTCTGGCCAAGGAAAACACTCCTCCGCGGTTCTCACGTGTTCAGGGTGCTTCCCGTTCCCATGTGTGCTGAATATGTGCCGGTGGATGCGTTCCGACGAAGGCATGGATCGCTCGGGGGAGCCAGTGAGCGGCCGGAGTGAGGCATGGGCGGCGTCTCGTCAGACCTTCTCGATTCGCACGGAGTGTCCCGCGAGGAGTTGATTCATGTCGTCGGTGTCGGAGGTGAAGACGGTTGCCTGAGCTCCCTGCGCGGCCTCCCGACTCGCCACAGCCGCCAGAATGGCGTCGATGGCGTACTTGTGCCCATGCAGGCCGGCTGCCTTCAGCATGCCGCGCGCCATGGCGATCGTCTGGTCGTCCGTGTGCACGATGCGGATCCGGGACAGTGTCCAGTTCCACAGTGCCTGCTTCGATGTTTCGCGAGGGTCCCATGCCTCCAAGGTCGTGAGCGCCGAGGTGACGATCGGGATGTCGAGCCGCGGAGCCGTCTTGATCAGCGCAGCCATCTCCCGATCGCCCTGGACCGCCTTGGAGAGAGCCTCGGAGTCGAACACGAAGACGCGCTGTCGCGGCCGGTGCAGCTTCGCTCGGGCGGTGCGGCTCACGTGGCCTCGTCCGAGTGTGAGCGCTGCTCGTCATGCCAGCCGTCAATGGCGGCAATACGGTCCAGCGCTGCTTGCTGCTCGTCGTCCGTCACGGCGCCGTGCTCTTCTTCGAGGCGTTCGGCCAACTCGCGCAGTCTGTCCATGGCGTCCTGATGAGCGGCGGCGGCCGCGATGTAGCCGGACACCCCGCGCGCGTCGACGCGCTCCTTGATCGATTCCACCAGCTCTTCCGGCACGGTGATGGTGATCTTCCGAGTTGCCATACTTCAAGTATGTCATGCGCTGCGCGGCGTGGCCCGCTCTTCTCGGAGAAGTCGTACGCGATCCTGCTGACCGATGCTGACCCGTCGATGGCCGAGGCGGCGGCGCGCCTCGTGCCGTGCGCTCACGGACCACGAGATGGCGCCGACATCCACCGCGGCACTGAGGCCGCTGGGGCATCTCCTCACGCAAACGGCCCCGGACTAGAAGCCCGAGGCCGATCAGACACCGTTCCTGCTGGTCAGCTGGGTGCGGTCTTCCGTCCCCGTCCGATCGCTCCCTGTCTTTACACGGCCTTCCGTTCCCATGACGTTCCCATGAGGGCCCCCACGAGACTGTCGGAACGAGGGCGGGGGAGCCGGCTGAGGTCATCTGCGGTGGTCGAAGCGGTGAGCACCGCAGACTCCTTGGGGGCGACAAAGCCCCCGTCCCCGTCAGGCGAATTCCAGGGGTCGGGGCCTCTGGCCATCTGTGCGCGCTCTGTGCGGGCTGCTGCCTGCAGGCAGTCCCACACCCATCGGTGGTCCAGGACTTGGGCAGGTACATGAACTCGCGGCGGCAGGCGCTAATGCTGTC
The DNA here is from genome assembly GCF_048159505.1 of Streptomyces sp. T028. Taxonomy (NCBI): domain Bacteria; kingdom Bacillati; phylum Actinomycetota; class Actinomycetes; order Kitasatosporales; family Streptomycetaceae; genus Streptomyces; species Streptomyces sp. T028. The sequence continues at coordinate 12,369 of NZ_JBLRVZ010000053.1, read as the reverse complement.
ATCGACAGCCTTGAGGACATCGACCGTGTGCTGGAATGCGTGAACTACCTTAACTCTTGGTGTAGTTGAGTGGAGTTGGACTCACGGGCAGGTCAAGAGGGAGGCATGGGGTGGCGGTGTTCGAGGCCCTGGAGCTGACAGACCCGCGGCGGGTGGGGCGCTACCGGATCGTGGCGCGGCTCGGCGCCGGTGGCATGGGGCAGGTGTATCTGGCGCGCTCGCCCGGTGGGCGGCCGGTCGCGGTGAAGACGGTGCGCCCCGATCTGGCCCGGGAGGGTGACTTCCGGCGCCGTTTCGCCCGTGAGGTGGCCGCGGCCCGGCGGGTCAACGGGTCCTTCACCGCCGGGGTGGTCGACGCCGACCCGGACGGCTCCCCTCCCTGGCTGGCCACCGTCTACGTGCCCGGCGTCTCCCTGGGGGAGGCGATCGCCGGGCAGGGGTCGTGGCCGGTCCGGCCGGTGCTGGCGCTGGGCGCCGGGCTGGCCGAGGCGCTGGAGGCCATCCACGCGGTCGGCATCGTCCACCGCGACCTGAAACCCTCCAACGTACTCCTCGCCGCCGACGGCCCGAGAGTGATCGACTTCGGTATCTCGGTGGCGAGCGAGGCCAGCGCGCTGACCCACACCGGCATGACGATCGGCACGCCCGGCTTCATGTCCCCCGAACAGCTCACCGGCAACCCGGTCGGACCGGCCAGCGACGTCTTCGCCCTCGGCACCGTGCTGGCCTACACCGCCACCGGAGTCGGCCCGTTCGGCACCGGCACCCCCCACGCCCTGCACTATCGCGCCGTCCATGAACCCCCCAACCTCGCCCCCCTGCCGCCCGAGCTGCGCGAGATCGTGGCCGCCTGCCTGGCCAAAGACCCCGACCGGCGCCCCACCATCGCACATCTGCTCGACCGGCTGACCCCAGCAGACGGCCCGGAGGACGGGGGCGGGGAGACGGCCGCCACCTTGCTGCTCAGCGAACCCGGCTGGATGCCCGACCAGGTCGCCCGGCTCGTCCAGGCACACACCACCACCTCCCTGCCCCGGACCCCACCCGCACCGCCCGATACGACACCGACACCGTTACCGTCCACCCCGCCGCCCGCGATACCCGGACCCGACCCCGCTACCCCGGCGCCGGCACCCCCACCCCCGCCGGCCGAGCCACCCCGCACTGCGGAACAACACCACCCCATCCCTCCAACCCCACCGCGCCCCGCCCCCGCCAGTCCCCTCCCGGCCGCAGGACAGCTGGACCTCGTACCCCTGCTGCACGGACCTTCCCCCAACCCCCGGGGCCCGATATCCCGGCGCGCCCTGCTCGGCCTGGCAGGCATCCTCACTGCCGGAGCCGGCCTCGCCTCCTGGAACATCCTCGCCGACAACAGCCCCGAACCACCTTGGAAGTTCCCCACCGGCGACGCCGTGTACTCGTCGCCAGCCGTGGCCGACGAAGTGGTCTACGTCGTCGGCAGCGACGACAAGCTGTACGCAGTGGACACGGCAACCGGTAAGGAACGCTGGATCTTTGCCACCAACGGCGTCGTGGACTTGTCCCCAGCCGTGGCCGACGGCGTGGTCTACGTCGTCGGCAGCACCGACGGCATCCTGTACGCGGTGGACGCCTCGACCGGTAAGGAACGCTGGACCTTTGCCACCCGCCGCACCATATTTGTATCCCCAACCGTGGCCGACGGGGTGGTCTACGTCGTCGGCATCAGCAGCGACAATGGCGGTGAGCTGTACGCGGTGGACGCCTCAACCGGTAAGAAACGCTGGACCTTTGCCGCCGTCCTGTATGCGTCCCCGGCCGTGACCGACGGCGTGGTCTACATCGCCAGCGGCTACGACGACCTGTACGCGGTGGACGCCACAACCGGTAAGAAACGCTGGACCTTTGCCATCAGCGGCGTCGTGGACTCTTCCCCAGCCGTGGCCGACGGGGTGGTCTACGTCGGCAGCAGCGGCGACGACGGTGGGCTGTATGCGGTGGATGCCACAACTGGTAGGAAACGCTGGACCTTTGCCGCCAACGTGTACTCGTCCCCGGCCGTGGCCGACGGCGTGGTCTACTTCAGCAGCAGCAGCAACGACGGCAAGCTGTATGCGGTGGACACCGCAGCCGGTAAGAAACGCTGGACCTTTGACCTGGGCGCCGTCACGTATGACGCCAGCGCCGCGACCTCGTCCCCAGCCGTGGCCGACGGCGTGGTCTACGTCGGCAGCAAGGACGGCAACCTGTATGCGGTGGATGCCGCAACCGGTAAGAAACGCTGGGCCTTTGCCACCAGCGGCCGCGTGTACTCGTCCCCAGCCGTGGCCGACGGGGTGGTCTACTTCGGCAGCACCGACGGCGACCTGTACGCGGTGCGGACGTGACAGCAGACGCCACGGCACGGATTCCATGCGGCGGCCTGTCCGCACGCCAGGACCGGCCACAGACCGAGTGACGGTGAAGGGCCGACCACCAGGAGAACCACCGCGAGGAGTGGCGGCTGGGCGAGGTCGCCTTCGACTTCGACACCTGGCCGGACCTGCCCACCTTCATCGAGATCGAGGGCCCGACGAAGCATTGGTCCGCCAGGCGGCCGCCCTGCTCGACCTCGACTACAGGGTCTGTGCAGCGAACGGCTCTGGGTCACATCCGGTGGTAACCGTGCGTCACGTTCGTCCATACCCTGAATGCGCAGCTCGCGAGCGAGCGCTGTCGATGCATCCGGGGGCGAGGATCCAGCCTGCCCCCCCGTATACCCCTCCGACCTGTGTACCTCACCTTCCGTATTCAATGGCACGATGCGTTACCACCGGATGTGAGCCAGAGCCAGAATGGGTTCTGCTCGTCTACGACCGGCTACTGCGAAAGTGGCGCCCCGGTCGTGAGTGACCGCCCCCGTTGATGTCAAAAGTAGATGCCAAAGGCCCCTGGAATTCGCCGATCGGTCCGGGGCCTTTCGCCTGGTGCCCCCGGCAGGATTCGAACCTGCGACACCCGCTTTAGGAGTTTTCCCTGGGCTGGGCTGTGACCTGTGGAAACGTCAGCCGTGAGGTGTCTGGTCCGGGAAAACATCCCTCCGTAGTTCTCACGTGTTCATGGGGTTTCCCGGCCTCATGTGTGCTGAATCCGTTCCGCTGGGGAAGCTGCCGGGTGTGGCGTCAGGAGGTCAATCGGCGCCCAATTCTTCTCTCGGCAGTGGCAGAGGGGGACGGCTGGTCATCTCCAGACGGACTTCAGCTGCCGCGCCTCCATGTGGTCGAGGGTGGCGGTGCCGCCTTCGGTGAAGACCTCGACGCCGGTGCTGGAGGGGCCGGGGAAGATCTGGTCGGTGATCATCGCTTCGCCGTTGCCGCCGAAGACCTCGACAGACGACCAGTCGACGAGGATCCGTAGCTTGACCTGGTCGAGCGGACCGTCCACCCCACCGCCCCGCCCCGCGTCGAGTACACCCTCACCGAAGCGGGGCACGGGCTGCGGGCGACGGTCGACGGGATGTGCGAGTGGACTTACCGGTACTTCCGGCACATCGAGTCCGCCCGGCGGCGTCTCGAAGCCTGACGGTCGGTGAACGCGGAGCAGCCCGTGCCCCGGCGTCATCGCCGCCGAGTCATCATCAGTAAGATCCGGTCGGAGGCGGCGGCAGCTTTGCGGGGGCGGCGCGTGGATCATGCGGACATGCCCGACGACGCTGGTCAGTGGTTGTTCCTGATCCGCTCATGCCAATGGCCTTAGGCCGATTACCCGCTGTTCTGCTCCGGGGCCCGGTCACCGCCCTTGCTGGAACATGACGGCCACAGTGATCCGTAGCCCCTGGACGACGATCCGGGCAGGTGTCTGACCGGCCACCGCGTAGCCATCACCATCGCGGTCACGACCGTCCTACTTCGGGCGGATGCCGTCCAGGAGGTTGTTCACGAGCGCGACGATGAAGTCGTCGGTGACAGGTTCGTCGGGGATGAGCAGTCGGTGGTAGACGGCGCCCCAGAGTTGGTCGACGAGGACCTGCACGTCGATGCCGGTGCGGATCTGGCCGAGTTCCTGAGCCCGGTGGAGGCGCTCCGCTGCCAGCCGGCGCCGGTGCGAGGAGTACAGCTTGCGGTAGGCGGTGGCCAGGTCCTTGTCGGTCTGTGACTCGCCGATCAGCTCGGTCAGTACGCGTCCGCCTGGGGTGTGGGTCATGACGTGGGCGAAGGCTCGGAGTTGGGTGAGCAGGTCGGCGTGGATGTCTGCGGTGTCGGGGAAGGCGAGCGTTGTCTCGACGGCGTGGAAGTAGCCGTCCAGGGCGAGCGCTCCTTTGGAGGGCCACCATTTGTAGAGGGTGGTCTTGCTGACGCCCGAGGCCCTGGCGACGCGTTCGAAGGTGAGGTCGGCGATGCCTTCGGTGAGCAGCAGGTCGCCGGCGGTGCGCAGGACGTCTGCTCGGACCTCGTCCGCCGGCCTGCGCCCTCGTCCGCGGCCGTTGCCTTCCTTGGCGGCGGGGCCGTTCGCCTTGTTCGCCACATGTGCTCCTGCTCGGTTGCCGGGGGTGATGTCAGTTTCCAGGGGAGCGCTGCCCGTGGTCGAGTCGGCGGGCGGCGTCGCGGCCGGTGTCACGGGGTGATCCGCAGGCTCGCGATCAGCCCGTCGCGGAGGCGGAAGGTCATGGGGCCGGTGCCGTTGTGGCCGTGGCCGGTCACTGTCAGGGTCACGACGTAGGTGTCGGGGGCCGAGCCGGGCTTGATCGCATCCAGGTCGAAGTGTGCCTGGACGCCGGTGTTGTCGGTGCGGTCCCAGGCGCGTACGCCGTCGCGGCCGTGGTACGCGCGGCCCCAGTCGTTGAGGTCGGCGTCATGGGTGAACGCGGCGGCGAATGCCTCGGCGTCGCCGCGGTTGGTCGCGTCGATGAACGTCTGGATGGCGGCCGGGGTTTCGATGGTGGTCATGGTGATTGCCTCGGTGGTGTGGGGAGTTGGGACGGGGGAGGGCTGACGTCCCTCGCCCGTCCCGGCTCGGGGTGTCAGCGCTGGACGGTGAGCAGGTCGGCGAGGTCGATGCGGGTGAGGAATTCACGGCGGATGCGGTCGGCAGTCTCGGAGACCTCCTCGGATCCGTCGTCGGCGGGGTCGATGTGCACGCGGTAGGGGCGCTGTCCGGGGGGCAGGGCGATGATGCGGGTGATCTCGTCGGAGACCAGCGACGCGGACGCGCCCTCGGGGGCGAGGGCGGCGAGCTTGGTCGCCACCTGGTCCATCAGGCCGGCGTACCTGGTCTCGTACTCGGCCTCGACGGCGGTGTCGTCGGGGCGGCCGGAGTGGGCGAAGTGGTTGGTGCCGCTGGTGAACGAGCCGGGAACGACGATCGAGGTTTCCACGCCCCAGCGGGCGAGTTCGCCGGCGTAGGACACCGCGAGGGAGTCCATGCCGGCCTTGGCGGCGAAGTAGGGGGCGAGGTAGGGCGGGGTGCCGCCCTTGACGCTGGTGCTGGACACCCAGACCACCAGTCCCTGTCCACGCCGTCGCATGCCCGGCAGCGCGGCGCGGTTGACGCGCTGGGTGGACAGCACGTTCACGTTGTAGAGCTCGGCGAGCTGGTCGGGGGTGAACGCCTCGGCCGGCCCGGTCACCATGTGCCCGGCGTTGTGGATCAGCACGTCGATGCGGCCGTGCTCGGCTTCGATCCGCTTGATGGCGGTGTCGACCGAGTCCTGGGAATTCACGTCGAGTTCGATGGAGCGCAGGTCGACCTTGTGCTCGTGGGCGTAGTCGGCGGCGGCCTGGACCTGGGGCGCGTTGCGGCCGCTGGTCTGGCGCATGCCGGCGTAGACCGTGTGGCCGGCGTCGGCCAGCGCGCGGGCGGTCAGGGCGCCGAAGCCGCTCGAGGCGCCGGTGATGACGATGACGTTGCCGGTGGTGGACATGGACGTGGTTCCTTTCAGCAGTCGGAGCAAGGGGCGGGTTGCGTGTGCGGCGGGGGTCAGGCGAGGCCGCCGTTGGCGTAGAGGATCTGTCCGTTGACCCAGCGCGCGGGGCCGGCGAGGAAGGAGACGACCTCGGCGATGTCCTCGGGCCGGCCCAGCCGCTCCAGCGGGGTCGCCTTGGCGAAGTTCGCGATGGTGGCGTCGTCCTTGCCGTCCAGGAACAGCGGTGTGGCGGTGGGGCCGGGGGCGACGGCGTTGACGGTGATGTCCCGGCCGCGCAGCTCACGGGCCAGGGTGAGGGTCAGGCCCTCGACGGCGGCCTTGCTGGCGACGTAGGCGCCGTAGGACGGCAGCTGGGTGCGGACCACCGAGGTCGAGAAGTTGACGATCGCGCCACCCGGGCGGACGCGGCGCGCCGCCTGCTGGGAGACGACGAAAGTGCCGCGGATGTTCGTGCGGTGCATCCGGTCCAGGTCGGCAAGGTCGAATGTCGCGATCGGGCCCAGGACCATGATGCCGGCGGTGTTCACGACCACGTCGACGCCGCCGAAGGCCGCCTCGACCGCGTCGAACGCTGCGCTCATCGCACTCTCGTCGGCGACATCGCCTCCCACTGCGAGGGCCCGGCCGCCGGCCGCGGTGATCGCGGACACGGTTTCTTCGGCCCTGGCCTTGTTGCCCGCGTACTGCACGGCGACCGCGAGACCGTCCTGGGCGAGCCGCTCGGCCACGGCACGGCCGATGCCGCCCGAGCCACCGGTGACCAGCGCGACGCGGTTGGTGATGGGGGTACTCATGGCTGTTCTCCCTTCAAGGAACTTCAAATGAACGACACGTACATATAAGCATGTAATGAACGTGTCGTCCATATCTGGGGCAAGATTTTTTCGAACGAGCGAGGAACGAACACCTCTTCGCCGCCGCCGAAGCTTCGCGGGCAGGGAAGCGGGGCCGCCGCCCGTCGAGGGGGCGTTTTCTGGGCGCCGTCCTCTGACCAGCTCGTCCACGTGATCCCCAGGTGGGGCACCACTCCGCTGGACCGCATCCAGTTCGAGGACATCGCCGAGTGGCTCGCGGATCTGCTGTCCGGCGAGGCGACAGGCGGCAGGAAGCTCAGCCCCCGGTCGGTCCGCAAGGCGTACGTTGTCCTCAGCCGCGTTCTCGGCTACGCAGTCAAGGCCCGACGTCTGGCGGTCAACCCGGCTGTTGGCGTGCCTCTGCCGACGGCCTCCGGCCGCACCATCAACTCGGCTACCCGGGACTCGAGTTCTTCCACACGCTCCCGGGCCATGGCCTCCTCGGCCTCGATCGCATCGAACAACGACCCCACCGGCACCGCCCCCTCCCATCAGGAGAGACCTGCCCGCAAACACCCCGATCAACATCTCCCCAGGTCAGCCTATCCATCGAAACGAGCCGCACCCCGGCGGCAACGCCGACACCCCGCTCGCCACACTCCAGAGCATTCTCGGCACCGCCGCCGGCCAGGCCCACGACCGAGCACACGGCCTCGACGACCGCCCGATCGTCTTCGCCGCCCCGAAGCCCACTTCCGCACACATCGGTTCAACCACGACGAGCTCGATCCCGACCGGCACCACCAGGCCGTCCCCAGCCTCGTCGAACAACTCGGCGCCCAACTTCGCCACGACCAGACCATCGCGGCCGAGCTCACCCTCACCGTCACCCACGCCGACCGCACCACAACGACCCACACCCTGGCCGAGCCAACCGCCCACGCCCCACACTCGCCAACACCGGCGCGAACTGCTCGCATCCCTCAGCCTCCAGCGCGCCTGGGTCCGCGCCCTGTCCGTACGAGCCGAACGGCTTCAACCCGCCGAGACCGCTGCCCACCAGCTCACCCTCGACATCCGCGACGACAATGCCCGTGACCTCGAAAGCACCCTCGACCGGGCCCGCGCCCGCTGCGGGCCCGGCGTTGCCGGAACCGCAGCCGCGTACCGGCAGGTCAGCTGACCCGGGTCCGCTCGGACGCGGCCGCTGATGCCCGCCATACCGTGCGCTTGCCCGGCCGTGGCGTACGGACCAGCCGCGACCCCGGGTTACTCCGAGACATACGGGGGGGCAGACAGCCATACCGGGCCCGGGGGCCAGGTGCCCCGTTTCGGGGTCACGAGAAAGGTGACGGGCGGATGCCCAAGACAGGGTGTTTGCGTCTGCCACCCGGAGTCCGCCGAGCAACTCATCAGTCGGCCACGGTAGTTCCCCGACCGACGCGTTCTTCTCTCTCCGTCTGACTGCACGGCGCGCAGCGATGTTTGCACGCCCGTGTCGTGGGCGGTGTCCGCGCCGCTCACGCGGCTTGAGCGCTTCCCTGTTCGGGGGATTCAGGCGTCAGGGTTCTGGCGTGGCGGAAGTTGCCGGGAGCGTACTGGTGACATCGAGCGGGGCCGCTCAATCCCCTGGGAGGGGCGGCGGTCTGTGATGCCCAGCAGATTCGCCGCCGATAGCGCCTCCCAGCAGTGGGGCGGGACGAGGAGCGGCACCGAACAACCCAGAACCCTTTGCGGAGGGCTGCTCCATGCCTGGAACCGTAACCATCGTCACGACCTCACCGAATCCCTCGGTCGCCGGTCAGCCGGTGACCCTGACCGCGACCGTCATCCCACTCGGACCGGGAACTCCCACGGGGACGGTCACCTTCACCGTCAGCGGCGGGCCGACCGTGACGGCACCCGTCGTGGGCGGTACCGCGACAGTGACGGTCAACAACCTGTCCGTCGGAATCCACGCGGTCACGGCCGCCTACAGCGGTAACGCCAACTTCACCTCGTCGACCGGTGCCACCGTACAAGCGGTCATCAAGGCATCCACCACGACCACGGTGACCTCCTCGCCCGATCCGTCGACCTTCGGTCAGACGGTGACGATCACCGCGACGGTGGCGCCGGTCGCGCCGGGGACGGGCGCGCCGACCGGCATTGTCACCTTCTTCATCACTGGAGGGCCAACCCTGGCGGCGCCGCTGGTGGGGGGAACGGCGACGGTCACCACGAACGCGCTGAGCGTCGGCCCGCACGCGATCACCGCGGTCTACAGCGGGGATGTCAACCTCCTGCCGTCGAGCGGGACGGACACGCACACCGTACAGGACAAAGCGAACACCACGACCACGGTGACCTCCTCGCCAGATCCGTCGGTGACGGGCCAGTCGGTGACCTTCACCGCCACCGTGGCGCCGGTACCGCCCGCGTCGGGCACGCCCACCGGGACGGTGACCTTCACCTTCGGCGACGGGTCGCCATCGGTGACGGCTGCCGTGGCGGGAGGTGTGGCCACGGTCAACCACACCTACGCCACCGCCACCGGCAGCCCGTACACGGTCACCGCGACCTACAGCGGGAACACCAACTTCAAACCCTCCACGGGCACGGACAGCCAGACCGTGATGCCGGCGTCGACGACCACGACGGTGTCGTCGTCGCCGGATCCGTCGGTGGTGGGCCAGCCGGTGACCTTCACCGCGACGGTGGCGCCGGTGGCGCCGGGCGCGGGCACGCCGACGGGCGCGGTCACGTTCACCTTCGGGGACGGGTCGCCGTCGGTGACGGTGCCGCTGACCGGCACCACCGCCACCACCACGCATGCCTACAGCACCACCACGGGCAGCCCCTTCACGGTGACGGCCGCCTACAGCGGCGACGGAAGCTTCCTCCCCTCGTCGGGCACGGACAGCCAGACCGTGCAGTCGGCGTCGACGACCACGACGGTGTCGTCGTCGCCGGATCCGTCGGTGGTGGGCCAGCCAGTGACGTTCACGGCCACGGTGGCGCCGGTGGCGCCGGGCGCGGGCACGCCGACGGGCACGGTCACCTTCGCCTTCGGCGACGGATCGCCAACCCAGAGCGCAACCCTGGTGGCCGGCGTGGCGACGGTGACCCACACCTACACCTCCACGACCGGCAGCCCGTACACGGTCACCGCGACCTACGCCGGGAACACCAACTTCTCCGGCTCCTCGGGCACGGACAGCCAGACCGTGGTGCCGGCGTCGACGACCACGACGGTGGTCTCCTCGCCGGATCCGTCGGTAGTGGGGCAGCCGGTAACCATCACCACGACGGTGGCGCCGAACGCACCGGGCACCGGCACACCCACGGGAAGCGTCACCCTCAACTTCGGCGACGGCAGCCCGTCCCAGACAGCGCCCCTGGTGGCCGGCGTGGCGACGGTGACCCACACCTACACCTCCACGACCGGCAGCCCGTTCACCATCACCGCTTCCTACGGCGGGGACAGCGACTTCGTCTCCTCCACCGGGACCGATGCGCAGACGGTGTCCGCGGCGGGGACGACGACTTCGGTGTCGTCGTCGCCGGATCCGTCGGTGGCGGGGCAGTCGGTGACGTTCACGGCGTCGGTGGTGCCGGTTTCGCCGGGGGCGGGGTCTCCGACGGGGACGGTGACCTTCGATTTCGGTGACGGCAGTCCGACGGTGACGGTGCCGGTCGCGGGTGGCAGTGCGACGGCGACTCACACGTACACCAGCACCGCGGGCAGCCCGTACGCGGTGACCGCCACCTACAGCGGCGACGGTGACTTCGCCGGTTCGACCGGGACCGATACGCAGACGGTGTCTGCGGCGGGGACGACGACTTCGGTGTCGTCGTCGCCGGATCCGTCGGTGGTGGGGCAGTCGGTGACGCTTACGGCGTCGGTGGTGCCGGTTTCGCCGGGGGCGGGGTCTCCGACGGGGACGGTGACCTTCGATTTCGGTGACGGCAGTTCGACGGTGACGGTGCCGGTCGCGGGTGGCAGTGCGACAGCCACCCACATCTACACCAGCACCTCCGGCAGCCCGTACACCGTCACCGCCACCTACAGCGGCGACACCGACTTCAATACCTCCACCGGAACCGACACCCAGACCGTCCAAGCGGCGGCAACCACCACCCAGGTCACCACCAGCCCCGACCCCTCGGTGGTCGGCCAACCGGTCGGCATCACCGTGGCGGTGACCGCCGTGTCACCGGGCGCCGGAACGCCGACCGGAAACGTGGTCGTCAACTTCGGGGACGGCTCACCCGCCCAAACCGTGACGCTGACGGCGGGGACGGCGACGGTGCCCCACACCTACACCAGCGCCGTGGGCAGCCCGTACACCGTCACCGCCACCTATGCCGGGAACGGCGACTTCAGCGCCTCCACCGGGACCGACACCCAGACAGTGGGCCAGGCCACGACCACCACCACGGTCACGTCGATTCCCGACCCGTCCGTCTTCGGCGAGCAGGTGACGATCACCGCCACGGTGACGCCCAACCCGCCCGGAGCCGGTACACCCGGTGGGGTGGTGTTCTTCGTCATCAGCGGCGGACCGGTCCTGAGCGCTCCCGTCACCGCGGGCACCGCGACCGTCTCCACCAGCGCCCTGACGGTCGGCCCGCACACCGTCACCGCCATCTACACCGGCAACAGCAACTTCGCCCCGTCGCTCGGCTCCGACACCCACACGGTGAACCAGTCGGCCACGACGACCGTGGTGACGTCGGCTCCCGACCCGTCCCTGGTCGGTGAGCAGGTGACGGCCACGGCGATGGTGACAGCGACTGCTCCGGGTGCCGGGACGCCGACAGGTACCGTCATGTTCGACTTCGGCGACGGCTCCCCGTCGGTCCCCGGAGTCGTCGTGGGCGGCACGGCCACGGCCACCCACACCTACACCACGACGACCGGCAGCCCGTTCACCATCACCGCCACCTACGGCGGAGACACCAGCTTCGTGGGATCCTCCGACACCGACTCGCAGACGGTCGGCGCGGCGGACACCACGACCACGGTGACCTCCTCGCCGGACCCGTCGGTGGTCGGCCAGAGTGTGACGGTGACGGCGTCGGTGGCGCCCGTTTCGCCGGGTGCGGGCACGCCGACGGGGACGGTCACGTTCGACTTCGGTGACGGGTCGCCGACGCAGAGCGGGACCCTGGTGGGCGGTGTGGCCACGGTCACGCACGCGTACACCACCACGGCGGGCAGCCCGTACACCATCACCGCGAACTACGCCGGGAACGGTGACTTCAATCCGTCCTCCGGCACCGACACCCAGACCGTGGGCCAGGCTGCGACGAGCACCACGGTGACCTCCTCGCCGGACCCGTCGGTGGTCGGCCAGAGTGTGACGGTGACGGCGTCGGTGGCGCCCGTTTCGCCGGGTGCGGGCACGCCGACGGGGACGGTCACGTTCGACTTCGGTGACGGGTCGCCGACGCAGAGCGGGACCCTGGTGGGCGGTGTGGCCACGGTCACGCACGCGTACACCACCACGGCGGGCAGCCCGTACACGATCACGGCGGTCTACGGCGGGGACACGAACTTCGTCGGTAGCACGGGTACGGACACCCAGACGGTGAACCAGGCGACGACCACGGCCACGGTGGCGTCGTCTCCGGATCCGTCGGTGGTGGGCGAGCCGGTCTCGGTGACGGCGTCGGTGGCGCCCGTTTCGCCGGGTGCGGGCACGCCGA
>NZ_JBLRVZ010000052.1:126115-182601 GCF_048159505.1 Streptomyces sp. T028 | reverse complement strand
AGTCGTCGATGTGCATGCCGCGGGCGAGGTAGGCCTCGACGTAGGTGAAGCCGTTGGCGAGGGTGAAGGCGAGCTGGCTGATCGGGTTCGCGCCGGCCTCGGCGATGTGGTAGCCGGAGATGGACACCGAGTAGAAGTTGCGGACCTTGCGCTCGATGAACCACTCCTGGATGTCGGCCATCATCCGCAGGCTGAACTCGGTGGAGAACAGGCAGGTGTTCTGGCCCTGGTCCTCCTTGAGGATGTCCGCCTGCACCGTGCCGCGCACGTTCGCCAGGGCGCGGGCGCTCAGCTCGGCGGCTTCCCGGGTGTTCGGCTCGCGGCCCTCGGCGGTACGGAAGGCCTCCGCCTGCTGGTCGATCGCGGTGTTGAGGAAGAAGGCGAGAATCGTGGGCGCGGGGCCGTTGATCGTCATGGAGACCGAGGTGGTGGGGGCGACCAGGTCGAAGCCGTCGTAGAGGGCCTTCATGTCGTCCAGGGTGGCCACGGAGACGCCGGAGGTGCCGACCTTGCCGTAGATGTCGGGGCGCTCGTCGGGGTCGCGGCCGTAGAGGGTGACGGAGTCGAAGGCGGTGGACAGCCGGGTGGCGGGCTGGCCCTCGGAGAGCAGCTTGAAGCGGCGGTTGGTGCGGAACGGGTCGCCCTCGCCGGCGAACATCCGGGCCGGGTCCTCGCCGTCACGCTTGAAGGGGAACACCCCGGCGGTGAAGGGGAAGGAGCCGGGCAGGTTCTCCGCGCGCCAGAAGCGGACCAGTTCGCCGTGGTCGGTGAAGCGGGGCAGGGCGACCCGGGGGACCTTGTTGCCGGAGAGGGACTCGCGGGTCAGCTTGGTACGGATCTCCTTGTCGCGGACCTTCACCACCTGCTCGTCGCCGGAGTACGAGGCCACGACCGCCGGCCAGTTCTCGAGCTGCTCGCCGATCTCGTGCGGGAGGTCGCGGCGGGCGCCGTCGAGCAGTGACTCGACGTTCGCGGCGTCGGAGCCGGCCCCGACGAGTTCGCCCCGTACGGCCTCCAGGCGCTGCACGCGCCGGGCCGCCTCGGCCAGCCGGCCGGTCTCGGCGTGGTAGCCGCGGACCGTGTCGGTGATCTCGGCGAGATAGCGCACCCGGTCCGCCGGGACCACCTGGCGGATGCCGGAGGAGTGACGCACGTCGACCGGCGCGAGCGCGCCCTGGATCAGCGGCAGCCCCTGCTCGCCCAGGGCGGTCCTGAGGTGCTGGTAGAGCGCCGTGACGCCGTCGTCGTTGAAGGTGGCCGCCGAGGTGCCGTAGACCGGCATGTCCTCCGGCCGCCGGCCGAACGCCTCGCGGTTGCGGACCAGTTGGCGGCCCACGTCACGCATCGCGTCCTTCGCGCCGCGCCGCTCGAACTTGTTGATCGCCACCACGTCGGCGAAGTCGAGCATGTCGATCTTCTCCAGCTGCGAGGCGGCGCCGAACTCCGGCGTCATCACGTACATGGAGGTGTCGACGAACGGCACGATCGCCGCGTCGCCCTGCCCGATGCCCGGCGTCTCCACGACCACCAGGTCGAACCCGGCCGCCTTCACCACGTCGATCACGTCCGACAGGTGCTCGGGGAGTTCACGGCTGCCGCGGGTGGCCAGGCTCCGGAAGAACACCCGGTTGCCGTCCAGGGAGTTCATCCGGATGCGGTCACCGAGCAGGGCGCCGCCACCCCGGCGGCGGGTCGGGTCGACCGCGATCACCGCGATCCGCAGCTTGTCCTGCTGGTCGACCCGGAACCGGCGCACCAGCTCGTCGGTCAGTGAGGACTTTCCGGAGCCGCCGGTGCCGGTGATGCCGAGCACCGGCACGGTCCGGCCCGCCGCCGCGGCCCGCACCTGGGCCAGGAAGTCCTCCGGCAGCTTGCCGAGCTCCGCGCCGGTGATCGCACGGGCGACCGCGAACCGGTCGCCCGCGAGGACCGCGGGAACGTCGGCGGGCTTGCCGTCCCACAGGTCGAAGTCGCAGTCCCTGACGACCGAGTTGACCATCCCGGCCAGGCCCATCCGCTGCCCGTCCTCCGGGGAGAAGATGGTCACCCCGCTGCCGCGCAGCCGGGCGATCTCCTCGGGGACGATGACCCCTCCCCCGCCGCCCACCACGCGCACATGGTCCGCGCCCTGGGCGCGCAGCGAGTCGACCAGGTATTCGAAGTACTCCACATGGCCGCCCTGGTAGGACGAGACGGCCACGCCATGGGCGTCCTCCTCCAGTGCCGCGTCCACGACCTCCTGCACAGACCGGTTGTGGCCGAGGTGGATCACCTCCGCGCCCTGCGACTGGAAGATCCTGCGCATGATGTTGATGGACGCGTCGTGCCCGTCGAACAGGGCCGAGGCGGTGATCAGACGTATGGGGTGCACGGGCCGATGCACTTCGCTCATGGAGGCCTTCCCGGACAGGTCAGGGGTACGCCGACCCCGAGATACTAGGACGTCCTACTAATTTATCGCAGGGCGGGGCGATGTGACATGGCCCGCAGGTTCGTCCGGCGCGCCAGGCGTTGTGTCCCCCTGTCGGCCGACGGGATTGCATTCGATCGAACCTTGACTGTCAAAGTTCGTACGGGCTGACCGCGGTGGCCTTCGACCGGGCCACGGCCGTCGAGCCACGGCCCCGCGCCACCGCCCCACCCGCTGGGCTGGGCGCCCAACTACGTCTTCCTCCAGCCGGAGCTCGAGAAGGCCCTCCGCCGACGCCTTGCCGAGTCGGACGGCGTCGACGTCCGACTCGGCACCACGGTGACCGACGTGCAGGCCGACGGTGAAGGCGCGACGCTCGGGACGGTCGACGAGGCGGGCCGCCGACGCAGCGTACGGGCGCGCTACGTGCTGGCGTGCGACGGCGGCAGCAGCCGGATCCGGGCGGACGCGGGCCTGTCCATGCGCGACCTGGAGTTCGACGAACCCTGGCTCGCGGTGGACGCCCTCCTGCACCCCGGCGCGGGCGGGACGCTGCCGCGCACCAACGTCCAGTACTGCGAGCCGCTGGGAACTGATGCTCGACAAGGACGAGGATCCGAAGGAGATGGCCGAGCCCCGGGTCGTGTGGCGCGCGTCGGCCTACCGCTTCCACGCCCTCGTCCTCAGGCAGTGGCGTACCGAACGGCTGTTCTTCCTCGGGGATGCCGCCCATATGACGCCGCCGTTCCTCGCACAGGGCATGTGCCAGGGCATCCGCGACGCCTCGAACCTCGTGAGGCCGTTGCCCGCAAGGTCGACCAGTTGCGCGAGGCGCAGCGGGCCGGGCGACTCGATCCGGTCTGGGATCCGGTCGACGTCCTCGCCCTCGTCAACCAGATCGCCACCACCTGGGCGACCCAGACCGAGATCGGCTCCGTCGGGCCGCCGAACAGGCCGCGGACCCGTCCCTCGCCGCCCGCCGCACCGCCCTGGTCGCCGCGGTCGAACGCCTCTTCCCGCGTGTTGCGCGGTAGGCGGACCATGTGACGCTGCGGCCGGACCGACTCGATCGCCGTGCCCTCAGCGGACGAGCCGCTCCCGCCGCACCGTGAATTCCTCGCAGCCGTCCGGCGCCGCCACACCGTGCGGCGAGGTGGAGACCGTGACGATCGCGTCGTCCTCCGACGAGTCCCCGAGCACCACGCAGGCGACGGTGACCTCCACCGGGTAGGCCGTGTCGGGGCGCAGTTCGGTCCGGGACCCGAAGACCGGAGCCTTGTCGAACAGCGACCACCGCCGCCCGGCGGCATCCGTGAACCGGACCTCGACGATCCCCGGGAACGGCTCGTCGCCCACCCACCGGACCGCTTCCCCACGCAGCTCGACCATCGAGGCCCCCTGCCACCCACGACGCCATCTCCGTCGGCAAGTATGGCGCGAGACCCCGCCGGCCGCCCGCTCCCCCGTTCCGGTGCTCAGGTCCCGCCCACGTGACCTTCACGGCCGCAAGGTCGATACTTCCCTCGGAGGAACCCTCGCGTGAACCGCGACCCTCGCGGTCACCGCCTCACCGGAAGCCGCTTTCGACCCCTGCGGACAGCCAAGATCAGGAATCGATCAAACCCGCTCTGACCTGCGAAGACGTCGGTCAGGGGCTACGCTGCTAGTGTCACTGGGAGGTACCCATGAGGATGCTGATCAACGTTCCGGAGACCGTGGTCGCGGACGCGCTGCGCGGGATGGCGGCCGCTCATCCCGAGCTGACGGTCGACGTGGAGAACCGGGTGGTCGTACGGCGGGACGCTCCGGTGGCCGGGAAGGTGGGGCTGGTCTCCGGCGGCGGGTCGGGGCACGAACCGCTGCACGGGGGGTTCGTCGGACCGGGGATGCTCTCCGCGGCCTGTCCGGGCGAGGTGTTCACCTCGCCGGTTCCCGACCAGATGCTGCGCGCGGCGGCCGCCGTGAACAGCGGCGCGGGTGTGCTGTTCGTCGTCAAGAACTACACCGGCGACGTGCTCAACTTCGACATGGCGGCCGAGCTCGCCGAGGACGAGGGCATCCAGATCGCCAAGGTCCTGGTCAACGACGACGTGGCCGTCACCGACAGTCTGTACACGGCGGGGCGGCGCGGTACCGGCGCGACGCTGTTCGTGGAGAAGATCGCGGGTGCCGCGGCCGACGAGGGACAGCCGCTGGAGCGGGTCCAGTCCGTCGCCCGGCAGGTCAACGAGAACTCCCGCAGCTTCGGTGTCGCGCTCAGCGCGTGCACCACGCCCGCCAAGGGCAGCCCGACCTTCGACCTGCCGGCCGGTGAGCTGGAGCTGGGCATCGGCATCCACGGCGAACCGGGCCGGGAGCGGCGGGCGATGATGACGTCCGGGGAGATCGCCGACTTCGCCGTACAGGCCGTCCTGGACGACATGCCGCCGCGCAACCCCGTCCTCGTGCTGGTCAACGGCATGGGCGCGACACCGCTGCTGGAGCTGTACGGCTTCAACGCGGAGGTGCAGCGGGTCCTCACCCAGCGCGGGGTGGCCGTCGCCCGCACGCTCGTCGGCAACTACGTGACCTCCCTCGACATGGCCGGTGCCTCGGTGACGATCTGCCAGATCGACGAGGAGCTGCTGCGGCTGTGGGACGCGCCGGTGAGCACGCCGGGCCTGCGCTGGGGCATGTGAGGGGACAAGCCGTACGGCGGACAGCAGCACGGCAGGCAGGCAGACAGGCCGAAAGGCCGGCAGGCGCACCGAAACGACCACGCAAGGAGACCCTGTGCTCGACGCCGACTTCTTCCGCCGTTGGATGACGGCGACCGCCGCGTCCGTCGACCGCGAGGCGGAACGGCTCACGGCCCTCGACTCGCCCATCGGGGACGCCGACCACGGCAGCAACCTCCAGCGCGGGTTCACCGCGGTGACCGCGGCGCTGGAGAAGGAGTCGACGGACACACCGGGCGCGGTCCTCGTGCTCGCCGGGCGCCAGCTGATCTCCACCGTCGGCGGCGCCTCCGGCCCGCTGTACGGCACTCTGCTGCGCCGGACCGGCAAGGCGCTCGGGGACTCGGCCGAGGTGGACGAGGCACAGTTCGCCGAGGCGCTGCGGGCGGGAGTGGACGCCGTGATGCAGCTCGGGGGCGCGGCGCCGGGCGACAAGACGATGATCGACGCGCTGGTGCCGGCGGTGGCCGCGCTCGGTGACGGGTTCGGCGCCGCCGGCGTCGCCGCCGAGCAGGGCGCCGAGGCGACGACACCCCTTCAGGCCCGCAAGGGCCGGGCCAGCTACCTCGGGGAGCGCAGCATCGGGCACCAGGATCCGGGGGCCACCTCGTCCGCCCTGCTCATCGCGGCGCTCGTGGAAGCCGGCGGGAAGTGAGGCGAGGGTGAGCGACGAGAAGCTGGTCGGGATCGTGCTGGTCTCGCACAGCGCGGCCGTGGCCACCGCCGTGGCCGAGCTGGCGAAGGGGCTCGCGGGCGGCGGCGCCGCCGTCCCGGTCGCCGCGGCCGGCGGCACCGAGGGCGGCGGGCTGGGCACGAGCGCGGAGCTGGTGGCCGCCGCGGCCGCCTCCGTCGACCGGGGCGCCGGCGTCGCCCTCCTCACCGACCTGGGCAGCGCCGTCCTCACGGTCAAGGCACTGCTCGCCGAGGGCGACGAACTCCCCGAGACCGCCCGCCTGGTGGACGCCCCCTTTGTCGAGGGCGCGGTGGCCGCGGTGGTCACGGCGGCGACCGGAGCCGACCTCGACGCGGTGATGGCGGCGGCCTCGGAGGCGTACGACTACCGAAAGGTGTGACGCGGGCCGGGCTCGAAGGGGGCCGCGGGCGGCCGTTCAGGCCAGCCCCTCCGCGGCGGCCGTGAGGGCCGCGCGGATGGCCTCCGCCAGTTCGGTCCGGGCCGTCGCCGGGGCCGTGGCGGTGTCGGCCGCGCGCCAGGCGTGGTGCTCCACGGCGGCGCGCAGGGCCGCGTTGAACATCGCCGCCTGGATCGCCGGCCGCAGGTCGTCGGCGGGCAGTCCGGCCCGATCGGCGAGGGCGCGGGCGAACGCCGGTTCGGCCTCGTCGTAGGTCTGGAGCCAGACGGCGCGCAGGCCCGGTTCGGTGCGGGTCAGCCGGACGAGCGCGCCGACGGTGGCTGGGTCGGGTCCCACGACGAGGCGCTCGTCGGCCTCCAGGATCCGGGCGAAGGCGTCACCCAGGCCGGTGCCCGGGCGCCATTGCCGCAGACAGGCCGCGAGGGCGTCGATGCCGGCCGTCAGCAGGGGACGTACACAGGCTTCTTTGCTGGGGAAGTACCGCCAGACCGTGCGCGCGGAGACCCCCACCGCCTGGCCGATCTGCTCGCCGGTGGTGGCGGCGACGCCCTGGTCCACGAAGAGTTCCACCGCGGCGTGGGCGATCTCCAGCCGGATCTCCGCCTTGCGCTCCTCGGTCAGGGGCGGCCGGCCCGTGCGTCCGCGGGATGCGGTCATCCAGTCGTCCTCCGGTCTCGGTCGCCGCCCACAAAACTCCGTGCCCCGAATTCTTCACCACGACTTTATGTCACTCACAGACATTAACTCGTAGGGTGTCGCCACGAGCGCGGGCAGCGCGCACATCGCAGCTAGGAGCACCACATGGCCACTGGACTGGAAGGCCGCAGCGTCGTCGTCACCGGAGCGGGCTCGGGCATCGGGCGCGCCACGGCCCTGGCCTTCGCCGCGGAGGGGGCGCGGGTCCTGGTGGCCGACCTCAACGCGGACGGCGCGCAGGCCGTCGTCAAGGAGATCGAGGAGGCGGGCGGTACGGCCGTCGCCGTCACCGGGGACCTCAGCGAGCAGGCCGTCGTCGACGAGGTGACGAACACCGCGGTGGAGCGCTTCGGCGGGGTCGACGTGCTGGTGAACAACGCCGGGATCATGGACCGGATGTCGGCGCTGGCGGACGTCACCGACGCCGAGTGGGAGCGGGTCATCCGGGTCAACCTCACGGCGCCCTTCCTGCTCACCCGCGCGGTGCTGCCGCACATGCTGGCCGCCGGCAAGGGAGCGATCGTGAGCACCGCCTCGGAGGCGGGCCTGCGGGGCAGCGCGGCCGGTGCGGCGTACACCGCCTCGAAGCACGGGATCGTGGGGCTCACGAAGAACCTCGCGGTGATGTACCGCGGCAAGGGCATACGCGCCAACGCGATCGCTCCGGGCGGCACGAAGACCGCGATCGTCGTCGACGCCGACCAGGCGGCGCACGGTCCGGCGGCGCTCGGCCCGCACTTCGTCAACGTCGGCCGCCTCGCCGAGGCGGAGGAGCAGGCCGCG
The DNA here is from genome assembly GCF_048159505.1 of Streptomyces sp. T028. Lineage (NCBI taxonomy): Bacteria > Bacillati > Actinomycetota > Actinomycetes > Kitasatosporales > Streptomycetaceae > Streptomyces > Streptomyces sp. T028. The sequence goes on along the minus strand of NZ_JBLRVZ010000052.1, from coordinate 174,904 downwards.
GCGATCGTGTTCCTCGCCTCGGACGCGGCGAGCAACATCAACGGCGTGGTCCTGCCGGTCGACGACGGCTGGTCCGCGGTCTGACACCACCCCGGGTCGGCGGTCGGACGGCGACTCGGCCACCCACCCGGCCGTCCGACCGGCGCGGTCGCCGTGGTCCGGCCCGGCCGGCCCGCGCATTCCCGCCCCCCTCTACTCCTCCTCCGCAGCATCCTCCTCCGAGGCCTCCGCCTCCTCGTCCGTCCCCACGTCGGAGGCCTCCTGGCCGCCGTCCTGGACTTCCTCCGAGCCCTCGCCCTCCTCGCCGTCCGGTTCCTCCGGCGTCTCGTCGGCCGCCGCTCCCCCGTCCTCCGCGGCCTCTCCGTCGGCGTCGGCCTCAGGGGATTCCGACGGACGGGGCGCCACCCCCTCGTCCGCCGTCGGCACAGGCGGCCATCGGCCCACGTTCCCCCCGTCCGCCGATGCCCCCGGCCAGCGTTTCGCCGCCCCTCCGCCCACCGATGGCCCCGGCCCCCGAGCCGTCCCGCCCACGGCCTCCACGAACGACCTGGCCAGCCACTCCCCCGCCGCCACGGCCGACGCGTGGCTCTCGACCGGGGTGGCCCGGGAGTTCCTGAAGACGATGTAGGTGACGCCGGAGGGCGCGCCGCCACCGTGGGGGTCGGGTCGGATGCCGAGGGCGGCGGCGGTGGCGTAGGACGCCTCGCCGATGATGTCGTACGGCCCCACGTCACCGACGACCGCGTACTGGACCCGGTCCCGGTAGACGACCGCCGCCACCGAGCCCCCTCGCACCCCGTGATCCCGGTGGTTCCAGATGTCGCTCACCCCGGGCACGACGATGTACGGCAGTGTCTCGGCGCTGAGGTAGCGGCCGTCGGACTGGGCGAAGGCCGTGGTGTCGGAGAACAGCGAGTCGGTGCGGCTGTTGCAGCGCGGACCGGGGCGGCCGTCGCAGTCGATGTCCATGTCGGCCGTCCAGAAGACGGCCTCGCGGGTGCCGCAGACCGAAACGGTGGCGGGCACGCCGTCGTCGGTGCGGTAACGCCCCCGGGACACCGGGGCGCAGTCGCGCACGCGGGCCAGCAGATCGGCGGCACGGACGGTGCCCTCCTGCCGTATCGCGGGTGCACCGGGGCTGCCCTGGGTGTGCCGGGCGGCGACGGAGACGGAGGAGGGGGCCAGCAGGGCGAGGCCGGCCGCGGCCAGGGTCATCGACTGGGCGCGCACGATACGGGAGCCTCTCGTGGGACGGTGACGGACACTCAGCCCAATCTGGTGTGAGCGGCCTGCCGAGGCCATTTCGAGGGGGCCGTACGGTGCACGCTTCTGACGGCCCGACAGGGGGCGGGGGGCCGGTGACCTCTCGGATCCGGCCCCCCGGCCCACCGCGCCGGCGCGGGATCAGCGACGACAGCGTCCGCGCCACCGGACCGAACTCGACCTCCCTCAAGGAGAGTTCGGTCCGGGAGGAGGTTCAGCATACGTAACTTTCCTGAGTTATCACGCAACCCCCGGGCCGGTACGGCCGTCTTTGTTCATTCGCCGTCTTCATCTGTTCGCCGTCTTGATGTGCTCGCACCACCGCGCCATATTGGTCCGGACCAATTCCGCCGCGCCGGTCCCGGGAGGCGAAGCCGTGCGACGTGTGATGCTGTGCGGGCTGGCGCTGGCCATGGCGAGCGGGTGCGCGGCCGACGGCGGGGACGAGGGGCGGGCCCCCGGCGCTCCGACGGGGGTGACCGCGCGGGCCGGGAGCGCGACCAGCGTGCACGTCATGTGGAACGCGGTCGTCGCGGATCCGCCGGTCGACGGGTACGAGGTGTACCGGGACTCCGCGAAGGTGGCGGACGTGCCCGGCTCCGCGCACATGCTGGACGTCGTACGGCTGGCCCCCGCCACCTCGTACGTCTTCACCGTGCGGGCCCGGGACGGCGCCGGCCGGCTCGGTCCGCCCGGTCGCCGGGTGCGGGCGACGACACCGGCGGCGACCCCGGCGGACACCTCGGCGCCGACCCGCCCGGGCGATGTCACCGGCCGGGCCGCGGGGAGCAGGGCGGTCCAGCTGTCCTGGTCGGCGTCGACGGACGACCGCAAGGTGGTGTCGTACGACGTCCACCAGGGCGGCACGAGGATCCACAGCGTCGGCGGGGGCCAGACGGCGACGGTCGTCACGGGCCTGCGGCCGGGCACCGCGTACGCCTTCACCGTCCGGGCGCGGGACGCCGCCGACAACCTCTCCCCGGCCGGCCCGGCCGTGCGCGTGACCACCCCGCCCGGCGACGACGAGGGAGGCGACACGGCACCCGCGGGCTTCCGCGCCACGACCCGGCGCGCGGCCGACGGGGCGTACTACATCGACCTGTCCTGGGTGGCGCCCAGGGTCGACGGCGTGGTCACGGAGTACGGGATCCGGCTCGACGGGGCGACGGCCACCTCGCTGGTGTGGGGCGGGACGCCGCCGCGCGGCAGGGCGACGTACAGCTTCTACGTGGGACGCGAGAAGGGGGTCACGCACCGGGTGCGGCTGCGGGCACGGCTGCCGGACGGGACGTGGGGGGCGTACTCGGCGGAGCGGAGCGTGACCACGGGGGCGGGCACCTGACGTCCGGTGCCTGGGCCGTCCGAAGGAATTCGTCACCTGCCCGGATGCGGTCCGGGTGCGGGCCGGTCCGGGGGCACGTTGGCTGCGCTTGAGGCAGCGCGGGCGTACCCGATCCTCGGCGGTGCAAGGGATGTACCGCCGACCGTGCCGCCGGAGGGCATCCGATGCGCACTTCCCGTCTTCTTCTCCGCTCAGGACCGGCCGTGGCAGCCGCCGTGCTGCCGTTCGCCCTGACCGCGCAGCCGGCGGCCGCGGTCTCCGGCATCTCCGTCAGCACGACCGGCTCCACGGTGTCCGTGGTGACCGGCGCCTGCGCCCAGACCAACGGCAGCTGGGGCACCGCGGCACTGCTGGGCAGCGGTCAGGCGAGCTTCGCCCAGGGGCGCCAGGTGGTGCTGTCGGGGACGAGCGTCAGCCAGTCCGCCGCCTGGTCGGGTGTCTCCCCCGGCACCTACACCGTGGTCGTCATGTGCTCCAACGGCACCACGGCGGGCACCCAGTCCGTGATCGTGTCGGCGCCGTCCACCCCGACGATCTCCGCGACGACGTCGCCCTCGCCGTCGCGCGGTGTCATGGGCGGCCTCGGCGGCGCGGCCCGCGACGTCGGTCCGGTGACGATGGGGGTGGGCGGGACGCTCGTGGGCGTCGGCGTCATCGCGGCGGCCTGGTTCCTGCGCCGCCGCTCGAAGCCGTACCGCCTGTGACAACCGGCCGCACCGCCCCCAAGGGGTGTCCTCACCGCCCCCAAGGGGTGTCCTCCACGACCGGCAGTCCCTCCAGCGCCTCGGTGAGCCACTGGATCCAGAACGTCTCCAGTTCGATGCCCGCGCGCAGGACCAGGTGCTGCAGCCTGGCCTGCGCGCTGTCGTCGCCGGGCGGGAAGTCGCGCTGCTCGATCTTCTCGTACTCGGCCAACTGCCGCCGGTGCAGCTCCCGATGGCGGCGCAGGTCGGCCTCCAGGCCCGCCGTGCCGACAACGGCCGCGGCACGCAGCCTGAGCAGCAGCGCGTCGCGGTGCGGCTTGGGGTCCTGGGACGCGGCCGTCCACCGCGCCAGTTCGGCGCGGCCCGCGGGCAGGACCTCGTAGGCCTTCTTCTGGCCCCGGGCCGGCTGTGCGGCGGGCAGCTCCCTGATATGCCCCTCGGCCTCAAGTTTTCCCAGCTCGCGATAGATCTGCTGGTGCGTCGCCGACCAGAAGTACCCGATCGACCTGTCGAAGCGGCGGGTCAGATCCAGCCCCGACGACGGCTTCTCCAGCAGGGCGGTGAGGATCGCGTGCGGCAGTGACATGGAGTCATCCTAGGGATGTGCCCCTGCGGTCCTACAGGGCCGCCGCCAGCTCCGTGCCCTGCTTGATGGCGCGCTTGGCGTCGAGTTCGGCGGCCACGTCGGCGCCGCCGATGAGGTGGGCCTTCGTGCCGGCGGCGAGCAGGGCGTCGTAGAGGTCGCGGCGCGGGTCCTGGCCGGTGCACAGGACGACGGTGTCGACCTCCAGGACCGTGCTCTGCTCACCGACGGTGATGTGCAGACCGGCGTCGTCGATACGGTCGTAGCGCACGCCCGGGACCATCGTGACGCCCCGGTGCTTGAGCTCGGTGCGGTGGATCCAGCCGGTGGTCTTGCCGAGACCGGCACCGACCTTGGTCTCCTTGCGCTGCAGGAGGTGGACGGTGCGCGGCGCGGCGGGGCGCTTAGGGGCGGCGAGGCCGCCGGGGGCCGCGTAGTCCATGTCGACGCCCCACTGGCGGAAGTAGACCGCCGGGTCCTCGCTCGCCTTGTCGCCGCCGTCGGTGAGGAACTCGGCGACGTCGAAGCCGATGCCGCCCGCGCCGAGGATCGCGACGCGGTCGCCGACGGGCGCGCCGTCGCGCAGGACATCGAGGTAGCCGACGACGCTCGGGTGGTCGACGCCCGGGATGTCGGGGGTGCGCGGACTGACGCCGGTGGCGACGACGACCTCGTCGTAACCCGCCAAGTCGCCTGCGGCGACACGGGTGTTGAGGCGTACGTCCACGCCGTGCGCGTCGAGCTGGTGGCGGAAGTAGCGCAGCGTCTCGTCGAACTCCTGCTTGCCGGGGACCTTGCGGGCGACGTTGAGCTGGCCGCCGACCTCGCCCGCCGCGTCGAACAGCGTGACGTCGTGGCCGCGTTCGGCCGCCGACACCGCGCAGGCGAGACCGGCCGGTCCGGCGCCCACGACCGCGACGCGCAGGCGCCGCCGGGTCGGGGAGAGCACGAGTTCGGTCTCGTGGCAGGCGCGCGGGTTGACCAGGCAGGAGGTGAGCTTGCCGCTGAACGTGTGGTCGAGGCAGGCCTGGTTGCAGCCGATGCAGGTGTTGATGGCCTCCGGCGTGCCGGCGGCGGCCTTGTTCACGAAGTCGGGGTCGGCGAGCATCGGGCGGGCCATGGAGATCATGTCGGCGCAGCCGTCGGCGAGCAACTGCTCTGCGAGTTCGGGGGTGTTGATGCGGTTGGTGGTGACGAGCGGGATGTTCACCGCGCCCATGAGCTTCTTCGTCACCCAGGTGTAGGCGCCGCGCGGCACGGAGGTCGCGATGGTGGGGATACGGGCCTCGTGCCAGCCGATGCCGGTGTTGATGATGGTCGCGCCGGCCTCCTCGACGGCCCTTGCGAGGGTGACGACCTCGTCGAGGGTGGAGCCGCCGGGCACCAGGTCCAGCATGGACAGCCGGTAGACGACGATGAAGTCCTCGCCGACCGCCTCGCGCACCCGGCGCACGATCTCGACCGGGAAGCGCACGCGGTTCTCGTACGAGCCGCCCCAGCGGTCGGTGCGGTGGTTGGTCGGGGCGGCGATGAACTCGTTGACGAGGTAGCCCTCGGAGCCCATGATCTCGACGCCGTCGTAGCCGGCCTGCCGCGCGAGGCGGGCGGTGCGGGCGTAGTCGTCGATCGTGCGCTCGACCTCGGCGTCGGTGAGCTCGCGGGGCGGAAAGGGGCTGATGGGGGCCTGGAGCGGGCTGGGGGCGACGAGGTCCCGGTGGTAGGCGTAGCGGCCGAAGTGCAGGATCTGCAGGGCGATCCGGCCGCCCTCGCGGTGCACGGCGTCGGTGATCGCGCGGTGCTGCTCCGCCTCCTCGTCGGTGGTGAGCTTGGCGCCGCCCTCGTAGGGGCGCCCCTCGTCGTTGGGGGCGATACCGCCGGTGACGATCAGGCCCACTCCCCCGCGGGCCCGGGCGGCGTAGAACTCCGCCATGCGCTCGAAGCCACGCACGGCCTCCTCCAGGCCCACGTGCATCGAGCCCATCAGGACGCGGTTGGGCAACGTGGTGAAGCCCAGGTCGAGCGGGCTCAGCAGATGGGGGTAACGGCTCATGGCGGCCTCCGTGCGCGGCGGTGTTCACCTCCAGTTCTAGAGGACCGCACACGGTTTATGCAACTAGTTGCAAAACTGGAAAACGACGTCAGGGGTGATGTGCGGCACTCACCTGCTTTCGAGGAGGACGTGCAGTTCGCGTTCCTGGTCCCCGGAGGCCGACGTGAGGTCGCGCACCGCGAACAGCGAGTCGAGGGTGGAGCGCAGCCGCTCGATCGCCCAGTAGCCGCCCTGCGCGTCGGCCTCGACGGAGGCGGACAGCCGGGCGGGCGGCGGGCACTCGTGGGCCTCGGTGACCTCGAACGTGCCCAGCCACACCATCGGCCGGGTCTCGTGGAGCTGCTGCGGCACCTCGTCGGGGCCCCGGTCGGACTCGAAGCAGGCGCACAGCGTGTCGAACACGATCCGCGCGTCCTCCTTGCTGCATCCGCTGATCTCGAGCGAGACGGGCTCCTCGTGCAGACGCTCACGGTCCATCGTGATCGCTCCTCTCGTACGGTCGCGCGGCGGAGCCGCACAGTGATACGGCCTCCCCGCGTACCGCGCCACAACCCCAGAAAAGCACCACTTTCCGGGCGGGACCAGCGCCCGGCCCCGCCACACCCGGCGAACGGGGCCGGGTGAAAAGGATTGAGCGCGGTGGAACAGGGGAGTCGGCACGGGGGGAGAACGTGCCTCGGCGATACGCGGACGCGCGGAGGCGGTGCGTGGCATGAGTGCGGCAGCCGGATCGTCCACCGCCGCGGGCGGCGCCCCGGCCCTGCCCAGCGGGCTGCTGGACGTACTGAACGTGGCCTCGGTGGTGCTCGACACCAAGGGACGCATCGTGCTGTGGAGCCCGCAGGCCGAGGAGCTGTTCGGCTACACGGCGGACGAGGCGCTGGGCCAGTACGCGGCCCAGGTGATGATCCACGAACGCCATGTCGACCTGGTCGTCAAACTCTTCGCCGATGTCATGGCGACCGGCCAGAGCTGGGCGGGGGCGTTCCCCATCCGCTGCAAGGACGGCTCCACCCGGATGGTGGAGTTCCGCAACATGCGGCTGGTCAACGACCAGGGCACCGTCTACGCCCTCGGGCTCGCCGCGGACCAGTCGACGGTGCGCCGACTGGAGCGGGACGTGGCGCTGTCCACCCGCATGGTCGCGCAGTCCCCCATCGGCCTGGCCGTGGTGGACCCCGATCTGCGCTTCGTCTCGGTCAACCCGGCGCTGGCCCGGATGAACGGCCTGCCTCCCGAGGACCACGTCGGCCGCCGGCTCCGCGAGGTGCTGCCCTCGGCGGACGCGGACGCCCTGGAGGCGGCGGTGCGCGCGGTGCTGCGCAGCGGGGAGCCCCTCATCGACCGTCCACCGTGGGTCGTACGCAGGCCGACCCGGACCAGGATCACGCCTGGTCGATCTCGCTGTACCGGCTGGAGGACTCGCGCGGCACGGTCCTCGGCGTGGCGGCCTCGGTCATCGACGTCACCGACCAGTACCGGGCGGGCCTGGAGGCCGAGGCGGCCCGGCGCCGGCTGGCCGTGATCGCCGACGCCTCGGCCCGGATCGGCACCACCCTGGACCTGGAACGCACCGCCCGCGAACTGGCCGAGGTCGCCGTGCCGGAGCTGGCGGACGCGGCCTCGGTGGACCTGCTCGACGACGTCGTGGCGGGCCGGCACTCCAGCCTGCGGCCCACCGAGGCGGCAGCGATCCGCTCCCTCGCGGCCCTGGCCGTCGACGGGCCGGACGCGCTGCGGGCCGCCGAGCCTGCCGGACAGGTGGTCCACTACGCCCCCGACCAGCTGGTCACGGAGTGCGTACGCACCGGGCGGCCGGTCCTGGTGACACAGGTCGCGGACGAGGACCTCCCCCATATCGCGCCCTCCCCCGAGGCGGCCGAGCTGCTGGCCCGGGCCGGAGTGCACTCCTATCTCGCCGTCCCGCTCATCGCCCGGGGCGAGGTGCTCGGCGCTCTGGACCTCAAGCGGATCCACAACCCGCTGCCGTTCGGCCGGGACGACCTGCTGCTCGCCCGGGAACTCGCGGCCCGCGCGGCCGTGCAGATCGACAACGCCCGCTGGTACCAGAACGCCCGCACGACCGCCGTCACCCTCCAGCGCAGCCTGTTGCCCAGCCATCCGCCGGTCACCGGCGGCCTGGAGGTCGCCTCCCGCTACCAGCCGGCGGGCGCCACGATCGAGGTCGGCGGCGACTGGTTCGACGTCATCCCGCTGGCGGACGACAAGACGGCGCTCGTGGTCGGCGATGTGATGGGCAGCGGCATCGACGCCGCCGCCACCATGGGCCGGCTGCGCACCGCGACGACCACCCTGGCCTCCCTCGACCTCGACCCTGCCGTGCTCCTGGAGCACCTCGACCGCATCACCCAGGGCCTGGACCACTCCATCGCGACCTGTGTGTACGCCGTCCACGACCCCCGGCCGGGCCGATGCCGTATCGCCAACGCCGGCCATCTGCCGCCGGCCCGGGTACGCCCGGGACTGCCCCCGGAGCTGCTCGACCTTCCCACGGGCGCGCCACTGGGCGTGGGCGGGGTGGCCTTCTCGACGACCGACGTCGCCCTCGCGCCCGGCGACCAGCTGGTGCTGTACACCGATGGCCTGGTGGAGACCCGGGTGCACTCCCTCGACGAGCGCCTGGACGCGCTGCTCGCGCTGCTGGACGATCCCTCGCGCCCGCTGGAGGAGCTCTGCGACCACCTGCTGACCGCGCTCCACCATCCCGACAACCACGACGACGTGGCGCTTCTGGTGGCCCGAGCACGCGATTGACGACGCGATGGACCACGCGATGGACACTGCGATCGGCCCGGTTCACCGGCCCGGCAGCCCGATTCACAGGCATTTATTACTGCTTCCTTACCGCATTGATCCGACAATCACAGTGAGGAATGCCAGCCGTGCCCGCCGACCGGGCCGAGGAAGGTGAGCCGTGATGCAGGAGCATGAGCAGCCGGAAGAGGTCGAGGTGCTCTCGGGGCCGGGCGGTGAGGAGCGCGAGCCGGGATCGCTGCACGCGCGATGGCGGCGCCGGTCGGTGCGCGGGCGGGCGGTGATCGCGGCCACGACCGTCGCGGTCCTGGCCCTCGGCGGCACGGTGGCCTACGCGGCGACCTCGGGCGGCTCGTCCGGCGGCTCGCCCTCGGCGTCCCCGTCGGCCTCGTCGCGGTCGGAGGGCCCCGACGGCCGGCACGGCCACGGCGGCCCCTGGTTCGGCTTCGGGGTCGGCGGCGACGCGGCGCACGGCGAGGCGACCGTGAAGGACCGTGACACCGGCAAGTGGGTCGTACGGGTCTGGCAGCGCGGCACGGTCGAGAAGGTGGACGGCGACCGGGTCACGGTGAAGAGCGAGGACGGCACCTCGTGGACGTGGACGGTCGGCGCGGACGCCACCGTGCGCGCCGACGGCGACTCCGGCTCCGGGGCGTCCGCGCTGAAGAAGGGCGACACGGTGGTCGTCGCCGGCTCCCGCTCCGGCGACACGTACACGGCGACCCGGGTCTTCTCCGGCGACTTCAGCGACTTCCGCGGAAGGGGCCCGGACAAGGACGACCGGCGCGGCGGCTTCCCGGGGCACGGCCCGTGGAGCCGCGGGGACGACGACTCCCCGAGCCCCACGGGCAGCGGCGCCGCTACCTGACCCTGGTTCCCGTCACGACGTGGGCGTGGCGCTCCTCGTCCTCGGCGGGACAGGCCGTCAGACCGGCGCGGGTGAAGGCCTCGACGGCGGCCGGGGCCTGTCGCTCGCTGGTCTCGACGAGGAGGATCCCGCCGGGCGCGAGCCACGCGGGCGCCTCGGCGGCGACCCTGCGCAGCACGTCGAGTCCGTCGCCGCCGCCGTCGAGAGCGGTACGCGGCTCGTGGTCGCGGGCCTCCGCCGGCAGCAGGGGGACCTCGTCGGTGGGGACGTACGGCACGTTGGCGGCCAGGATCTCCACCCGGCCCCGCAGTCGGCCGGGGAGCGCCTCGAACAGATCGCCCTGATGGGCGCGACCGCCGTGGGCGGCGACGTTGGCGCGGGCGCAGCGCACGGCCACCGGGTCGATGTCGGCCGCGTGCAGTTCCACCCGGCCCAGCGCCGCGGCGAGGGCCGCGCCGACCGCGCCCGAGCCGCAGCACAGGTCCACGACGACGGACGCGTGCGGGGCGTGCGCGAGGGCCTGCTCGACGAGGAACTCGGTACGGCGGCGGGGCACGAAGACACCGGGTTCGACGGTGATGCGCAGACCGCGGAACTCGGCCCAGCCGACGACGAGTTCGAGCGGGTGACCGGCCGCTCGGCGGGCCACCATGGCAGCGCGTTCGCCGGGCGTACGGGCGGTGGAGAGGATCAGTTCCGCCTCGTCCTCGGCGAAGACGCACCCGGCGGCGCGCAGCGCGGCGACGACGGCGTCACGGGAGGAGGACGGAGCGGACGGTGAGGAAGGAGACGAGGAAGGAGACATGGAAAGCCGAGCACCTTTCGGGGAAACGAACGGCGGTAATCGGTCTCACCTCCTCGCGTCGCACGGGCCATGACGTCCACGGCCGGTCGATCACCCTAGCACCCGGCGGGGAATGACGGTCTCCGCCCGCCGCGCCCGCGGGGTGACGGGCCGGGGCCGGATTGTCAGTGCCGTGCGGTTCACTTCTTCCTGTACGTCACTCTTGCACCACCGCCCGGGAGTTCACCCATGTCCGACACCCAGCCGACCCAGCTCGCCGACGCCTGGCCGGACACCCTCGCCCAGGCCTTCGGCGAGGTCGTCGGCCGTCCGCTCTCCACGTACCCGGACGTCCCCTATGGCGCGTACTACACGGGCAACTTCCTCGCCGAGAGCGAGATGGACCGGGAACCGGCCTGGGTGGACCGGGCGGCACTGGCCGGTGAGGAGCCCGTGCGCCTGGACCATCTGCTGCTGACACCGCCCGGCGAGCTCGACGAAACGGTCCTGGTCTTCGACGCGAGCCGGTCGCTGTTCACGGTGGACCCGGCCGCGTTCCCCGCCGGTCTCGCCGAGGAGCTCGCCGCGCTGACCCCGGTCCACGAGGACGTGCTGTCCGGCGCCGAACTGGGGCGGCTCGCCGGCCGGCACGGCGTCGATCTCGCCGCCCCGGGGCTGCCCGGTGCGGCATGGACGGTGTGCCAGGCTCGGATAGCCTCCGGCGACACGCTCCTCGACGCCCTGCGGGCGGCCACCGGTCTGCACGCCGCGACCGGACCGCACGACGTGCCCGCCGGCCTCGGTGACGCCGCCGACGAGGTCGCCGAGGATGCGCACGAGCGGGTCGCCGCCGTCCGGGACGACGGGCTGCGCGACTACCTGGCCGCGTTCTGCGACCCGGAGTCCGACGGCCTGGCCCTCTGCCTCATGGAGGACGCAGAGGACGAAGAAGAGACCGGCGGCACGCTTGTCGCCCGCTGGGAGGGAGCGGTCGACCAGTACGAGATCACGGTCCGCCGGGCGCACGGCTGATCACCCGCCTACGTCACCAGTGCCCCCGGCCGTTCCGGTGTCCGGGCCGCCAGGAACGCCGTTCTGCGGCGCGGCCGGAAGCCCAGGGACTCGTAGAGGCGGATCGCGTCGGTGTTACCGGCGCCGGTGTGCAGAAAGGGGGTCTCGCCGCGTTCGCGGATGCCGTGGGCGACGGCGAGGATCAACCGGGTGGCGAGGCCCTCGCCGCGATGGGCGGGGTCGGTGCAGACCGCGCTGATCTCGGTCCAGCCCGGCGGGCGGAGGCGCTCGCCCGCCATGGCGATCAGGGCCCCGTCCCGGCGGATGCCGAGGTAGGTGCCGAGTTCGACGGTCCGCCGCTCGAACGGTCCGGGCTGGGTGCGGGCGACCAGGTCGAGCATCTCGGGGACATCGGCGGGACCGAGGCGGACGGCGTCGGGCTCGGGTGCCGCCGCGAGTCCGTCGTCCACGAACTGCACGCCCTCCACCCGGAAGGTGACCTCCCAGCCCTCGGGCACCTCACCCCGGAAACCGGGCAGCGGCACCTCCGCACCGGGTCCGGCGAGAGCCGCGAGGTCCGCCCAGTCGTCGGCGTCCGGCTCGTCCGGCAGGGCCAGCCAGGGAGAGACGTCGACCGGGTAGCGCAGCACGCGGCCCCGGCGCTCGGCGAAGTGTGCGTGCGGGCCGGTGAGGGAGGCGAGCGCGGGGTTGTCCAGGACGTGCTCGCTCATCCGGCCACCTCGATCACTGTCTTGCCCCGCGCGTGGCCGCTCTCGACCTCGCGCAGGGCCTCGTCGGCCCGCTCCAGCGGGAACGTCCCGGTGATGTGCGGGTCCAGGTCACCGGCGAGAACCAGGTCGGCGACGGCCCGCAGGACGTCCGCGTCGCGGGCCCGTAGCACCCGGGCGCCGCCCAGCGCCGCGACCTCCTCGGCCGGCGCTCCGGCGGTGATCAGCTTCGCGGGATCCTTCACCAGGCCGGCCGCCGAGTGCAGCACCTCGCCGCCGACGAGGTCGTAGACCCCGTCGACGCCTTCGGGGGCGGCGGCCCGGACGCGCTCGTCCCAGCCGGGGCCCGAGGGGACGTGGACCACGCCCAGCGACTCCAGGAAGGCCTTCTTGCCCTCGCTCGCGACGCCGACGACCCGCACGCCGAGGGCGCGGGCGATCTGGACCGCCGCCACGCCGACCCCGCCGCCCGCGCCCGTCACCAGCAGCGTCGCTCCGGCGGGCAGGCCGAGCTGGTGGACGCCGTCGTAGGCGGTCGCGGCCGCGACGGGAAGGGTGGCCGCGGCCGCGAAGGACAGGGCGGCTGGCTTGTGCGCGGTGATGCCGGCCGCGAGCAGCGCGTACTCGGCGTAGCCGCCCGCCACGGCGGTGCCGAACACCTCGTCGCCGGGCGCGAAACCGGTGACGCCCTCGCCGGTCTCCTCGACCACGCCGGCCACCTCGTTGCCCAGCACCGAGGGGAACACGCGCTCGGCGCTGTCGCCGGGGCGCCGGTAGCCCTGGCGCAGCTTCCAGTCGACGGGGTTCACCCCGGCCGCGCGCACCGCCACGAGCACCTCCCCGGGGCCGGGGCTCGGCCGGTCCACGTCCACGAACGCCTCGGTCTCCGGGCCGCCGTACCGCGTGAAGACGTACGCCTTGGGCATCTTCTTCCTCACTCTCCTTGCGCTGCGTCCGGAGCACCGGCCCCGGCACCGATCGCCAAGGACCGACGCCCGGCGGCTATTCCCGGGGCCGCGCAGAGTTCATGCGGCCGTCATGATCGGGGCGTTGACCTGGGACGGAGCATCCGCGACGACAGCGTACGGTTGACGCATGAACGTCACCCGAGGCTTCACCGGGCGCGCCCGTGTCGACAACCCCGGCCTTCCGCCGGGTCAGTACGACGCGGGTGACGACTGGCCCGTGCTCTCCGCCGAGGTCACGCCCGACCTCTCCCCCGCCGACTGGACCTTCCGGATCGACGGGCTGGTCCGGGAGCCCCGGACCTGGGACTGGGACGAGGCGCACGCGCTGCCGGCGTCGGTCTACGAGGGTGACATCCACTGTGTGACCAGCTGGTCGAAGTTCGGGGTGCGGTTCGGGGGTGTGTCGCTGGACGCCTTCCTCGACGTCGTGGGTTCGCACGCGTCCGCCACGCACGCCGTCGCCTACTCGCACACCGGGTACACCACGAACCTGCCGCTCGCCGACCTCATCGGGGGGCGCGCCTGGATCGCCTGGGAGTACGACGGCAGGCCGCTGGCCGCGGAACACGGGGGCCCGGCACGGCTGCTGGTGCCGCATCTGTACTTCTGGAAGAGCGCCAAGTGGATCGCGGGCCTCAGGCTGCTCGACCATGACGAGCCGGGGTTCTGGGAGCAGAACGGCTATCACGAGCGGGGCAACCCCTGGGAGGAGCAGAGGTATTCCGGTGACTGAGACCGCCGCTTCCCCTTTCTTCGCTCCCGCGGCTTCCTTCACTCCCCCGACCCGGTTCGCCGTGCCCGGCCGGATCGCGGTGAGCAGCCGGGCCGCCGCCGTGTGGCAGACGGCGACGCTCACCGAGATCCGCCGCGAGACCCCGCACGCGGCGACCTTCCGGTTCGCGGTGCCGGCCTGGGCGGGGCATCTGCCGGGCCAGCACCTGATGCTGCGGCTGACCGCCGACGACGGCTACACCGCCCAGCGCCACTACTCGATCGCCTCCGCGCCCGACGACGCGCCGGACGGCGGCGGACACATCGAACTGACCCTGGACCATGTCGAGGGCGGCGAGGTCTCGGGCTGGTTCCACACGGTCGCGCGGCCCGGTGACCAGGTCGAGGTGCGCGGTCCGCTCAGCGGCTTCTTCGCCTGGCCCGGCGACCGGCCCGCGCTGCTGGTCGGCGCGGGCTCCGGGGTCGTACCGCTGATGTCGATGGTCCGGCATCACCGGGCGCGCGCCCTGGACGTGCCGCTGCGGCTGCTGGTGTCCGCGCGCGGCCCCGAGGAGCTGATCTACGCGCGTGAGTACGGCGTGGAGACCACGCCCGTCTTCACCCGGAGCGCTCCGGGGGGCGGGCCCGTGGGACGGCTCGGCGCCGCTCATCTGCGGCCGGTGTTCGAGGAGGGCCCGGCCGACGGCTGGGAGGCGTACGTGTGCGGGTCGAACGCCTTCGCCGAGCACGCGTCGCGGCTGCTGGTGGCGGCCGGGCAGCCGGTGGACCGCATCCGGATCGAACGGTTCGGCTGAGCCGCGCGGCGGTACGGTACCGCCGCGCATCCGGCTCCGGGTCGCGGATGTACTCCAATGGGGGTACCACTTTCATGTGGGCACTCGCGTGACGGCGAGGAGGTCGACATGCGAACCCGGATCCGTGGCTGGCGGTGGCGGAAGAACCCGTTGCGCCGCCGGTCGGACGTCGTGGAGGCGTGGACGGCGCTGATCGTCGCCGTACTGCTGCTGGTCGCCGTGCCGCTGGCCGGGACGGTCGCCGGCCGGTGGGCCCACGACGACGCGCAGACGGTCGCGGTCCAGCAGCGGGCCGAGCGTCACCGGGTGCAGGCGGAGGTCGTCGGGCGGGTGCCCGAGGGCCTGCCCTCGGCGGACGGTGTGCGGGAGCGGACGTACCGGGTGACCGTGCGCTGGACCCCGCCCGGTGAGAAGGCGCGGACGGCCGAGGCGCGGGTGCCGGAGGGCACGCACAAGGGGGACCTGGTGGACGTGTGGTTCGACGCGCGGGGCCGGACCGTTCCACCGCCGCCGGGCGGTTCGGCGGTCTGGCAGCACGCGCTCACCGTGGGGGTCTGCGGGGCCGGCGGGACCGCCGCCCTGGTGCTCCTCGGCCACGCCGTGATCCGCCGGGTGGCGATGCGGCACCGGCTCGACGAGTGGGACCGGGAGTGGGCGCGCACGGAACCGGAGTGGACCCGGCGCAGGCCGGCCTGAGGACATCTCCGGGTCCGCCGACGCGGTCTGGCGAGGGCTCCTGAGGGGTACGTACGGTGTGATCATTCGTATGGCCACTTAACAAAAGGCGGTCCTTCATGGCCCTGTTCGACCTGTCCCTCGAGGAGCTCCACGAGTACCGCAGTGAGTCCGCCGAGCCGCAGGACTTCGACGCCTTCTGGTCCAAGACGCTGCAGGAGGCCCGCGTGCACGACCTGGACGCGCGTTTCGAGCGGGTCGAGGCGGGCCTGGCGACGGTCGACGTGTACGACGTGACGTTCGCGGGGTACGGCGGGCACCCGGTGAAGGGCTGGCTGAAGGTGCCGGCCGCCGCCGAGGGGCCGCTGCCGCTGGTCGTGGAGTTCATCGGGTACGGCGGCGGGCGCGGTCTGCCGCACGAGAACCTGCTGTGGGCGTCGACCGGCCGCGCCCACTTCGTCATGGACACCCGGGGCCAGGGCAGCGCCTGGGGCGGCGGCGGTGGCACCGCCGACCCGGTGGGCGGCGCGCCCTCGTACCCCGGATTCATGACCCGGGGCATCGACGCGCCGGAGAACTACTACTACCGCCGGGTGTACACGGACGCGGTGCGCGCGGTGGAGGCGGCCCGCTCGCACCCGCTGACCGACGCGAGCCGGACCGTGGCGCTGGGGGCGAGCCAGGGCGGCGGGATCACGATCGCGGTCGGCGGTCTCGTACCGGATCTGGTGGCGGTCGCGCCGGACGTGCCGTTCCTGTGCGACTTCCCGCGCGCGGCGACGCTGACGGACCGTCACCCGTACCGTGAGATCGGCCTGTTCCTCAAGACGCACCGCGGCCGCACCCAGGACGCGCTGCGCACCCTGTCCTACTTCGACGGCGTCCACTTCGCCGCGCGCGGTACCGCGCCCGCCCTGTTCTCGGCGGCGCTGGAGGACCAGACCTGCCCGCCGTCGACGGTGTTCGCCGCGTTCAACGCCTGGGGGCGGGAGGACAAGGCGATCGAGGTGTACGACTTCAACGACCACGAGGGCGGCGGCCCCTACCAGGAGGCGGCCAAGGTGAACTGGCTGCGCTCGTACGTCTGAGGCCACGCACAGCCCTTCCCTCCAGTCCGACCAGTCGGTATGTTCGGGGAGCCCGGGCCGCAGGGTCGCGGTCCGGGGTTCCGGCGGACCACGGAGGACCCATGTCCGAGCACGTGCCACAGGTTCACGGCCTCTGCGACGCGCGCTTCGCGGCGGTGCGCACGGCGTTCGAGGAGAACTTCCGGGACCGGGACGAGCTGGGCGCCGCGGTGGCCGTCACGGTCGACGGCGTGACGGTGGTGGACCTGTGGGGCGGCTGGGCCGACGCGGCGCGCACGCGCGCGTGGGAGCGGGACACGCTGGTCAACGTCTGGTCGACGACGAAGGGCCCCACCGCGCTGTGCGCCCACATCCTGGCCGACCGGGGACTGCTCGATCTGGACGCCCCGGTCGCCGTGTACTGGCCGGAGTTCGCGGCGGCGGGCAAGGAGAACGTGCTCGTACGGCATCTGCTGTCGCACCGGGCGGGGCTGTCCGGGCTGCGTGAGCCGCACTCGCTGGAGGAGTTCTACGACTGGGAGGTGACCACCGCGCGCCTCGCGGCGATGGAGCCCTGGTGGGAGCCGGGCACCCGGTCCGGCTATCACGCGTTCACGTACGGCGTCCTGGTCGGGGAGGTCGTACGGCGGGTGTCGGGGCTGCTGCCGGGGGCGTTCCTGGAGCGGGAGGTGACCGGGCCGCTCGGGATCGACTTCACCATCGGGCTGCCGGAGAAGGAGACCGGGCGGGTCGCCGAGCTGGTGCCTCCGCAGGCCTCGTCGGCGAGTGAACAAGCCGCTGTCTTCGCCCAGTTGGCGCCGGCGGCGATCGCCGCCCTGGCCAATCCGATGGTCGGCGCCGCCGAGGCCAACTCGCCCGGGTGGCGGGCCGCGGAGATCCCGGCGGCGAACGGCCACGGCACGGCCCGCGCGGTCGCCGCGCTCTACGGTGTCGTGGCAGGGTGCGGCTCCTACGGCGGTCACCGCGTGCTCTCCCCCGAGGCCGCCGAGCGGGTGCGCGAGGGGCAGGGGGCCTGCCGGGACCTGGTGCTGGGCGTCGGGCTCGGGCACGAGACGGAGGTCGCGCTGGGGCTGTGGCTCAGCGGCGCCGGCGGCTCCTACGGGCCCAATCCGCGCGCGGTCGGCCACGACGGCTTCGGCGGCTCCTGCGGACTCGCCGACCCGGAGGCCGGGGTGTCGCTGGGGTACGTGATGAACCGGATGGGGCCGAAGATCGCGGACGACCCGCGCAAGATGGCCCTGGTCGACGCCCTGTACAGCGCCCTGTGACGCTGAGAGCCTGTGTCATATCCCCGGCCGGATCAGCGCGCGGCGTCATGGGGGCCCCTCCCGCGCGAGCGAAGCCGAGCGTGGGGGAGGAGCCACGTGGGCGTTTCGGCAACGCCGCTGGGGGTCCCCCTCCGGGGGTGGGGGTGCCCCCTCTGGGGGTGGGGGTCCTCCCCCCTCTGGGGGAGTGCCAGGCGTCGCGCGCCCGGCCGGGGATATGACACGGGCTCTGAGGTCACCGCACCCGTCGGGCCTCGACCACACGGACCCGTGGGCTTCCGTCGCTCCTCGTGCCGAACTCCGGCAGCGCGCGGAGGTCCACGCGGAACCCGGCGCGCTCCAGTTCCCGGCGTACCTCGCCGAGCCGGAAGGCGCGGTAGTACATCACGAACGGCGGCCGCCACACGGCGTTGCGCACCCGCATCACGGCGTCGAAGCCGAGCAGCATCCAGAAGGCGAGGTCCGAGGGCCGGGGCGGGGCGAGTACGGGGAACGCGAAGCAGCCGCCGGGCCGCAGCACCCCGTGCACCTGTGCGAACAGGCCCGGCAGCTCGCGGGGCAGGAAGTGGCCGAACGCGCCGAAGCTGACGACGAGGTCGAAGGCGGCCGTGAAGGGCAGGGCGCGGACGTCCGCGCGCACCCAGGACACCCGCGCTCCCGTCTCCGGTGTACGGCCGCGAGCCTCGGCGAGCATGCCCGCGCTGAAGTCGACCCCGGTCGCGCTGCGCGAGCAGACGGCCGTGAGGACGTCCATCCCGGCGCCCGTGCCGCAGCACAGGTCGAGGCCGTCGTCGTAGGGGCCGGACTCCTTGAGGGCGGCGGTCACGGCGGACAGCACGGAGTCCGGGGTACGGAAGGGCGTGTGGTCGAACTTGGGCGCGAGGAGGTCGTAGCCGCGCTCGACGGACGACAGGGCCTGGACGGCGAGCTCGCGCAGACTGGGGCCTTCGGGACTGAACATCGCCCTCAGCCTACGGCGGCCCGGCACCCGATGAGCAGCGAGCATCCTGTATGACTCGATGACGACTCAGTGACTCTGTCTGTGAGGTGATCCGATGCGCGCGTTCCGTGAGGCGGTCGAGGCCGGCGATCTCGGGGCCGTCGAGGCGCTGCTGGCCGAGGACGTGGTCTTCACCAGCCCCGTCGTCTTCAAGCCGTACCCGGGCAAGGCCATCACCGCCGCGATCCTGCGCGCGGTCTCGCAGGTCTTTGAGGACTTCCGGTACGAGCGTGAGCTCGCCGGGGGCGAGGGGCGCGACCAGGCGCTGGTGTTCTCCGCGCGGGTGGGCGACAAGCGGCTCACCGGCTGCGACTTCATCCATCTGAACGAGGAGGGGCTGATCGACGAACTCACCGTCATGGTGCGGCCGTTGTCGGGCGCGCAGGCGCTCGCCGCGGCGATGGGCGCGCGGTTCGACGAGATCGTGAAGGAGGCGGAGGCCCGGTCGGCCTCCGCCCCCTGACCGGTCACCGCGCGGGTCAGGCGACCGTGAGGGCGAGCGCGCCGGTGTAGGTGCTGCCGGCGGTGATCGCGGTGGCCGTGCCGTCCACGGTCAGGGTCACCGCCTTGCCGCTCGGCGCCTTCACGGCCGCGTCGGAGGCGAGGGTGAGGGAGGTCAGGTACGAGGTGCCGGTGACCGTCCAGGTGGAGCCGCTGTCCAGCGTGACGATCGCGCCGTTGTTGACGGCGGCCTGGGCGGTGTTGGTGACGATGCCGAGCTCGTAGAAGGTGGACGCGTCGATGGTCGACACCCGGTGCCTGGCCGTCGTCGCCGAGATCACGCCTTCGACGGTGGCGTTGTCGAAGGTGAGGACCATGTTCTTGCCCTTGCGCATGCCGTTGTAGAAGTCGCCCTTCAGCTCGATGTCGGTGAAGGTGGCGGCGCCGTCGGTGGAGTGGACGGCGGTGACGTCGAAGGTGGAGTCCTTGGTCGGGTCGGTGGTCGGCTCGGTGTAGACGCCGACGTTCATCATCCTGCCGTCGACCCTGACCGGGCCCGGGTCGTCCAGCTCGATCATCTGCAGGATGACGCCGTCGCGCGGGTTGAGGCGGGCGCCGCCCGAGCCGTCGACGGTGATGGCGGTCTGCTGGCCCTTGTTGAGGAAGGTGGCGCGCTCGGAGTTGATGACGGTTCCGCCGTCGAGCGTGAGGGTGCCGGCGCCGAAGAACATGTAGCCGAAGTGGCCCGAGTTCACGACCGTGTTGCGGACCGGCAGCGCCTTCAGCTCGGCTGCGGACAGACCGAGTTCGAGCTCGGTGTTGAGCGCGGCGACGGCGTCGCGGGTGCTGTCGCCGTAGTGCACGACGGCCGCGGGGCCCGCGATGATCGTGGCGTAGCTGCCGACGTCGAAGCGGGAGCCGAGCACGCGCACGGTCGCGTCGCCGATGGCGTAGGTGCCGTAGCCGTACTCCCCGGTGTTGCCGACATGGCTGTTGATCGCCGTCAGCTTCAGCCCGCTGCCGCCCTCGACGGACAGGGCGCCCCAGGTCTCCGAGAACACCGTGGAGTCGAGGTAGGTGGCCCTGCTGTTCTTCCCGATGAGGTTGGTGGCGCGGACGTTGCCGTCCAGGCCCAGCATCCACGGCACGGACTGCATGTACGGGGTCTCGACGGTGGCCTCGTAGTCGTCGGGCAGGGTGCCGTTGCGGGTGCGCAGGCAGGAGTCCTTGACGACGACGTTGGCGCCGTCGTTGGAGATGACCGCCGTGCGCACCACACCCTTGGTGCTGATGCGGGCGCCCTCGACGACGAGGGTGGTGGCGGAGCCGTCGCCGACGACGGCCGCGCCGTACCCGGCGAAGTCGCACCGGCCGTTGCCCGTCAGGGAGATGGTGGGCCGCTGGAGCGTGTAGGTGCCGTCCTGCACGAAGACGCCGTCGAAGCACTCCCCCGTCGAGGTGATCGACACGTCGCGGGCGAGGGTGTCGGTGAGCTTCCCGCCGAGCACGGCGGCCGGCACCGACTTGTCTGTCACGACACCGTCGGCGTCGACGTACACCGCCTGCCGGAACGGGAAGGTGAGGGTCTCGTAGGTGATGTCGTTCGCGGCCGCCACGGTCAGCACGACGTCACCGCGGTAGGTGCCGGGCCGCACGACGGTGGCGGTGCCGCCGGTGGCGGTGAGCTGCTGGCCTGTCTCGACGCCGTCGACGGTCAGGGTGAGGCTGTATCCCCCGGGGGCGGTGAGCGTGCCGCCCTCGGCCAGGGTCAGCCGGTTCAGCCGGGTGGTCGCGGTGACCTCGTAGGTCTCGCCGGAGCCCACCGTCAGCTGCCGCGCCGACGTCACCGGCGCGGCCTGCACCGAGCCGACGGGCACCAGCAGGGCGCCGGCCGTGGCGGTGCCGGCGATCAGGAGGGAGCGTCGGGTCATCAGCGTCATGACTTGCCTTTCCACGGATTCGAGTACACCGTCACGCGATGTGACGAACCGGCCGCCGGACAGGGGGCAGCAACGGTTCCGCGTGGGGCACCTGGGGTGCGTACGAGGGAGTGAATCAGCCCTGGAAATAGGCGAATAGGCTTGGCACACACACATCCCGGAACCCGATGCCTTGGATCGTGCGCATGGGTTGACAGGGATCACACAGCGTGGCAGAAGCACGAAGGGGGCGGTGTGACACCGCCCCCTTCAGCGTCCCCTCGTTCACGCCGGTGCGATCATCCCCGCCGACAGGTCGATGTCGGCGCCGCACAGCCCCGGCATCGCCAGCATGGCCACCAGGGCCCGGGCGACCTCGTCCTCCTCGACCAGCCGGCCCAGCGCGGCACGGGACGCGAAGTCCCGTTCCGCCTCCTCGACCGTGCAGCCGGTCAGTTCTGCGGTGAGGCGGAAGTTGCGGTCCATGCGGGGTCCCCGGACCGGCCCCGGGGAGAGGGAGTTGACCGCGACACCGCGCGGGCCGACCTCCCCCGCCAGGGTGCGGGTCAGGCCGAGCAGGGCCATCTTGGAGGCCGTGTACGGGGTGCGGTTGAGCAGCGGGCGTTTGCCGCTCACGGAGGCCACGTTGACGACGTCACCGCGGCCTGCCGCCAGCATCGGCGGGAGGAAGGCCCGGCACATCAGATAGACCCCGCGGACGTTGGCGGCGAACACGTCGTCCCACTCGTCGGGTTCGATGTCCACCAACGGCTTGACCGGTCCCGCGACTCCGGCGTTGTTGACGAGCAACGACACGTCTTCGTCGGCGAGTTCGGCCGCGAGCGCACGCACCGACTCGGGGTCGGAGACGTCACAGACCGCCGTACGGGTGGTGCCGCCCTCCTTCTCCACCCGGGCCGCCGCCTCCGCCAGCGCCCGTTCGTTACGGCCGACGAGGATCACCCGCGCCCCGGCCGCCGCCAGGGCGAGCGCGAAAGCCCGCCCCAGCGGGCCGCCACCGCCAGTGACCAGCGCCGTACGCCCGTCGAGCCTCACGCGGTGTTCCAGGGCAGCTCGTCGCCCGCGGCCTTCGCAGCGCGTACGTCACCGGAACGCGCGTGCCCCTCGAACAGCTCCACCCGGGACGCCCGGCCGCACAGCCGGCCCAGCAGCGCCTGGGACCCGGTGTCGGTGACCTCCTGGTAGGTGACCGTCTTGAGGTACTTCCCCACCCACAGGCCGCCGGTGTAGCGGGCGGCACCGCGGGTCGGCAGGACGTGGTTGGTGCCGATCACCTTGTCGCCGAAGGAGACGCAGGTGCCCTCGCCGAGGAACAGGGCACCGTACTGGGTCATCCGCTCCAGGGCCAGGCGCGGTTCCCGGGTGAGCACCTCGACGTGCTCGAAGGCGAACTCGTCGGCCAGCGCGTACAGTTCGTCGATCGTGTCGACGACGTGCACCTGACCGTGGTCGCGCCAGGCGGGCTCCGCGAAGTCCCGGGTCGGCATGCCGGGCAGCAGTCGTTCGACCTCGGCGATGGTCTTCTCGGCGACCTCGCGGGAGGTGGTGATGAGGACGGCGGGCGAGTCGGGGCCGTGCTCGGCCTGGGAGAGCAGGTCGACGGCGCACACGAAGGGGTCCGCGGCGTCGTCGGCTAGGACGAGGATCTCCGTCGGCCCGGCGAACAGGTCGATGCCGATCCCGCCGAAGAGCTGGCGCTTGGCCTCGGCGACATAGGCGTTGCCGGGTCCTGCGATCAGGTTCACCGGGCTCATGGTGTCCGTGCCGACGGCCATCGCGGCGACCGCCTGGACGCCGCCGAGCAGCCAGATCTCGTCGGCGCCCGCGAGATGCATGGCGGCGACGGTCGCGGCCGGTATCTCTCCCCGGATGGGCGGGGTGCAGGCGACGACCCTCGGCACGCCGGCCACCTTGGCGGTGACGATGGTCATGTGGGCGGAGGCCGTCAGCGGGTAACGGCCGCCGGGGATGTAGGCGCCCGCGGCCTGCACGGGGATGTGCTTCTGGCCCAGCCTCACCCCGGGCAGGGTCTCCACCTCGAACTCGCCGAGGGAGTCGAGCTGCCGGCGGGCGAAGCCGCGTACCTGGTCCTGGACGAAGCGGATGTCGTCGATGACCTGCCGGGGCACCGAGGCGACGATCTTCTCGATCTCCTCGTCGGAGAGGCGGAAGGAGTCCGGGCTCCAGTCGTCGAACTTCTCGGAGTAGGCGCGCACGGCGTCGTCGCCCCGTGCGCGGATGTCGGCGATGACGCCGGCCACGGTCGTCCGCACCTGCTCCAGGGAGGCGGTGACCTCGGCCCTCGGTACGGCGTTCTTCAGGATCTCTGCCACAACTGCGGCCTTTCTCAGGGGAGTTCTTGGGAGTCCGGCTCAGACGGGCGGGGCTTCGAAGAGCACGTCGGGGTCGTTGAACTGCTCCTTGGCGACCGACTCGCTCATCGGGTCGGCGGTCCCCCACTGGTCCTGGGTGATCGGGTCGTCGACGTCGTGGCGGCCGGGGTGCCACAGGTCCTCTTCGAGGACGGCGAGTTCGGTGGTGTACTCCACGGTGTTGCCGTGCGGGTCATGGAAGTACGAGAAGGTGTTGTCGCCCGCGAGATGCCGGCCCGGACCCCATGTGAGCCGGGTCCCGGCGCGGAGCGCACGTCCGGTGCCGCGCATGTACTCCTCGACGCCCCGCATCTCGAACGAGGCGTGGTGCAGGGAGACATGGGGTCCGCGCGCGATGGCGAAGGAGTGGTGCAGGGGGCTGCACCGCAGGAAGTACATGAGGTCGCCCATGTGCGTGGAGTACAGGGTGTCGGTGAGCCGGAAGCCGAGGTGCTTCACGTAGAAGTCCCTGAGGCCTTCCGGGTCACGGGAGTTGATCACGCAGTGCGACAGGCGCACCGGGATCGCCTCGCGTTCCTCGATCTTGCGGTGGGTGCGGGTGGCGACGTCGGCCGACACCTCCACCACACGGCCGTCGGGGTCGAAGAACCGGATGCCGTAGCCGCCGCCCGGGGTGTCCAACGCCCGTGGCTCATGGACGAGTTGAACTCCCGCCTGCCCGAGCCGCAGCGCCAGTTCGTCGACGGCCGCCGCCGAGACCGCGCCGAAGGCCACCAGGTCCATGCGCTTGCGCTCGTC
The DNA here is from genome assembly GCF_048159505.1 of Streptomyces sp. T028. Lineage (NCBI taxonomy): Bacteria > Bacillati > Actinomycetota > Actinomycetes > Kitasatosporales > Streptomycetaceae > Streptomyces > Streptomyces sp. T028. The sequence goes on along the minus strand of NZ_JBLRVZ010000052.1, from coordinate 150,762 downwards.
CTCGCGGATCCGGACGACGTAGTGCTCGGGGCTGCCCTCGGCGGCGAAGAAGGCGAGGCCGCTGTCGTTCGCGATCTCGGTCAGGCCCCAGGTGGTGCCGTAGAAGGCGCGCTGCTTCTCGAAGTCGGGTACGGCCAGGTCGACATGGCGCAGATGGCTGATGGGTCGGAAGGTCACGGGGCGCTCCTGACGTTGTTGCGCTGGTGGCCCAGGCCCGTGATCTCCGCCTCCAGCACGTCACCGGGGTTGAGGAAGACACCCCAGTGGGCGCCGTTCCCGGCCGGGGAGCCGGTGAGCAGCAGGTCGCCGGGGTGCAGGGTGGTGGTCGTGGAGACGTACGCGATCAGGCGTGGGATGCCGAAGATCATGTCCTTCGTCGACTCGTCCTGGCGGACGACGCCGTTGTGCCTGAGGGTGATCCGCAGGTCGTCCGGATCGCCGGCGAAGGCGGCCGGGACGAGGAAGGGGCCGGTCGGCAGGAAGGTGTCGGCGTTCTTGGCGGTGAACCAGTCGGTGCCGATGGCCTTCAGGTCGGGCCGGTAGAGGCGGTCGCGGGTGGTGAGGTCGTTGCAGATCGTGTAGGCGGCGACGTACGACATCGCCTCCTCGGCCGGGATGTTCCTGCCCGGCTTCCCGATGACGAGGGCGAGTTCCAGCTCCCAGTCGTGCTGTTCGCCGAGCTCGGGCAGGACGACGTCGTCGTAGGGACCGCACATCGCGCGCGGGGAGCCCAGGAAGACGTAGGGGACGCCGCTGCGGATCCGCTCGTCCATCATCTTCTCGGCGTCCGCGCGGGCCTCCTCGGGGGTCGCGCCGTGCACGCTCTCCTTCTCGGCGGCGACCAGGTCGACCACGTGCTTGCGGTAGTTGGCGCCGCTCTGCAGGATCTGGCCGGGCTCGATCGGGGCGAGGACCCTCAGCTCGGCCAGGTCGTGCCAGGTGCCGTGGGTCCCGCCGGCCTCGTCGGTCCCATCGGCCTCGTCGGCCAGCTCGTGGAGGCGGGGCAGCCAGGCGTCCCAGTCCTCGACCAGGGTGCGCACCGACGGCACCAGGTCGGAGAGGTCACGGACCCGCGCGCCCGTGACCAGACCGGGGAAGGCGGCCGCGCCGCCGCTGAAGGTGCCGAGCGCGAAGGGGCCGGCATGGGAGGGGGAAGGTGGGTGCACGGGCGGCTCTCCTCGTACGGGTGGGGGCTCGCCATCGACGCTAGGCACCTGGGGCGTACGGCGGAAATGGGCATCCGCGATGGCTGCCATCGCCCGCGGTTCCCGGTCCTGCCCCCGCCCCTGCCTGCGGCGATGTGCGGTTGCTCCGTACGGCCGCCATCGCCGTCCGGAATGGATGACGTCCCCCTTGCCGATGACTCGATCCGTTGACCCTGCACGTACCGCCGATCAGGCTCGGAGCCACCCCGAACCGAGGAGTACGCCGTGGTTGTCGAGCATGCCGAGCTGACCGTCGAGGAAGGCCGGGAAGCGGAGTTCGAGGAGGTCTTCGGCAAGGCTCGTGAGGTGCTCGCCGAGGCGGACGGGTTCCGCTGGGCCGAGCTGCTGCGCGGCGAGGAGCGGCCCCGGACCTTTCTGCTGCTGGTCGGCTGGGAGTCGGTCGAGGCGCACACGGTCGGCTTCCGGGAGTCGGAACGGTTCGGCCGCTGGCGGGCCCTGGTCGGGCCGTTCTTCGCCGCCCCGCCGGCCGTCGAGCACTACCACGAGTCGGGCCCGCGTTTCTCCGGCTGACCCCCCACTGTCGTCTTTTCTACTTTCGCAAGGATCGCCCATGCCCGTTCAGAAGGTGCTCGTCGTCGGCGGCGGCATCACCGGAAGCGTGCTGTGTCTCGCGCTCGCCCAGCGCGGGGTCGAGGTGGAGCTCGTCGAGATCTCGCCCCAGTGGTACGGAGTGGGCCACGGCATCACCATCCAGGGCAACGCCCTGAAGGCACTGCGCCGCGTGGGGGTGCTGGACCGGGTGCTGGCCCGGGCGGTGCCCTTCGACGTCATGCGGCTGCGCCGGGCCGACGGCGGTCTGATCACCGAACTCGCCACCCCGCACACCGGCGGCCCCGACCTGCCCTCCACCGCGGGCGCGCTCCGCTCGGACCTGCAGAACGCGCTGTGCGACGCGGTGTACGCGCACGGCGTCACCGTCCGTCTCGGACTGAGCGTCGAACGTCTGGACCAGTCCGCCGACCATGTGGACGTGACGTTCTCCGACGGCACCACCGGCCGTTACGACCTTCTCGTGGGCGCCGACGGCATCAACTCGGCCACCCGCGCCCTGATCGGCCTGCCCCAGCGGCCCCGCCCCGTCGGCATGTCGATCTTCCGGGTGGTGGCCGAGCGGCCCGCCGAGATGGACTGCGCCGAGGTCTACTACGGCGGCCCCCGCTTCAAGGCCGGCTACAGCCCGATCTCCGCCGACCAGTGCTACGCCTACCTCCTCGACGAGAACTTGGACGCCGCGCTGATCGGCCCGCGCGCCCCGCTGGCCCTGCTCCGCGAGCGCGGCGCCGGCTACGGCGGCACCTGGGGCGGGATCCTCGCCGCACTGCCCGACGACACGGCGGTCGACTACCGGTGGATCGAGGCGGTGCTGGTCGACGAGCCCTGGTACCGGGGCCGGGCGACGGTGATCGGCGACGCCGCGCACGCCTGTCCCCCGCTGATCGCCCAGGGCGCCGCCATGTGCATGGAGGACGCGGTGCTGCTGGCCGAGCTGGTGACCGGCGACGAGCCCCTGGAGAAGTCGCTGGAGCACTTCATGGCCCGGCGGCTGCCGCGGGTGCGGATGGTGCTGGAGAACTCCCTCCAACTGGCCGAGTGGGAGATCCACCCGGGCACGCCCGGCGCCGACCCGGCCCGGATCATGTCGGAGACGCTGCACAACCTGACGGCGGCCGCGTGAGCCCGCCGGAGACCCGGGGCGCCCCGGAAACCGACGGGAACCCGTCCGGCACCCCCGTCGTCGACTTCCACGGCCATCTCGCCGTCCCCGCGGCCGCCGCCCTCGTCGCGGGCGCGCCCGGGTTCGCCGCCGAGCTGGCCGCCGAGCAGCGCGCCCACTCCCCCGCCTCCATGGCGGTCAACCGGGCCCAACTGGACCGGCTCCAGCCCAGGTTGACCAAGGTGTCGGCGCGGCTGGCCGACCTGGACGCGATGGGTGTCGACGTGCAGGTGGTGGGTCCGATGCCGATGCACCACTACTGGACGGCCCGGGCGAGTGCCGTACGTCTCACCCGTACCGTCAACGAGGCCGTCGCCGCCCACTGCGCCGAGGAGCCTCGGCGGCTGTACGGGCTCGGCACGGTCCCGCTCCAGCACCCGGACCTGGCGGTGACGGCGCTGGAGCGAGCGGTCACCGAGTGCGGCCTGCACGGTGTCAGTGTCTCCACGAACGTCGACGGACGGGAGCTCGCCGACCCGACGCACGACCCGGTGTGGGAGGCGGCCGAGGACCTCGGGGCCGTCGTGTTCGTGCACCCGTGGGGGTGCTCGCTGGGCGAGCGGCTCGCCACGCGCTACCTGGGCAACACGGTCGGGCAGCCGGTGGAGACGACGGTGGCCCTCTCCCATCTGATCTTCACCGGTGTGCTGGACCGCTTCCCCCGGCTGAAGCTGGTGGCGGCGCACGGGGGCGGCTATCTGCCGACGTACATCGGACGCTCCGACCACGCCTGGCGGGTGCGGGACGACGCGCGCGGCTGTGCCGAGCCGCCGAGCGCCTATCTGCGGCGCATGTGGTTCGACTCGCTCGTCTACACCCCGCGCGCGCTGCGCCATCTGGTGGAGGAGGTGGGTGCGGACCGGGTCGTGCTCGGTACGGACCACCCCTTCGACATGGGCGTCGACGACCCGCTGGCCCGGCTGGACGCCGCCGGTCTGGCCCCGGCCGACCGGGCCGCCGTCGCGGGCGGCAACGCTCTCCACCTGCTGCTGAAAGGACGTACCCGATGACCTCCGGCCGTACCCTCGGTCCCGTCGAGGAGGAGCTCGCCAAGGCCCGTGCCGCCTACCGCAACTGGGGCCGCTGGGGCGAGGACGACGTGCTGGGCACGCTCAACTTCATCGACGACGCGATCCGCGCCCACGCGGCCGGACTGGTCCGGCGGGGGCGTTCCTTCTCCCTCTCGCTGGAGTTCAACGACTCGGGGCCGCAGCGCGGTTTCCGGGGCCGGATCAACCCGGTGCACTACATGAAGGACACCGGTTCGGACGCGGCGGCGGGCACCCAGGGCTTCCCGCACGGGTTCGGCGGGGCCGACGACCATGTGGTGATGCCGTTGCAGGCCTCCACGCAGTGGGACGGACTCGGCCACATCTACGACAACAAGCAGGCGTGGAACGGCCGTCCGTGCACCATCGTCAACGGCGACGGGGACTCGGTCACCGGCATCGAGCACATGCGGGACGCGTTCACCGGGCGGGGCGTCCTGCTCGACGTGGGCCGTGCGGTCGGCGACGAGCACGGTGAACTCCCCGACGGCTTCCCCGTCAAGGAGGAGCACCTGCGGGCCACGATCGAGGCGCAGGGCGCGACCTCGACCGTACGGCGCGGCGATCTCGTCCTCCTGCGGACCGGGCAGCTGGGCCGGGTGCGCCGGCTGGGCGAGTGGGGCACCTACGCGGCCGGTGACGCGCCCGGCCTCTCGTTCACCTCGCTGGGCTGGCTGCACCGCACCGAGCTGGCCGCCATCGCCTCCGACACCTGGGGCCTGGAGGTACGGCCGTACGAGTTCGCCGAGCCGGCGATGTCCCCGCTGCACCAGATCGCGATCCCCAACATGGGCCTGCCGCTGGGTGAGATGTGGGACCTGGAGGCTCTCGCGGAGGACTGCGCGGCCGACGGCGTGTACGAGTTCCTGCTGGTCGCGGCACCGCTTCCGGTGACCGGCGCGGTCGGCGCCCCCGTCAACCCGATCGCGATCAAGTGAGGACGCGCATGAACAGGTTCTCCGGCACGCTCCACCTGCCCGGTGACGACGACTTCGAGGAGGCGGTCCTCGGCCGGGTCTTCAACGCGCGCCGCCCGTCGGACCGTATGCCGGCCGCCGTCCTCATGGCCGTCTCCGAGGAGGACGTCGTCGAGGGGGTACGGCTCGCCCTGGAGCGCGGCTGGCAGGTCGCGGTCCGCTCCGGCGGGCACAGCTGGGCCGCCTGGTCGGTGCGCGCGGACGCGCTGCTGATCGACCTCGGCGGTTTCCGCGAGCTGGCCTACGACCCGGAAACGGAGATCGTGGCCGCCACGTCCAGCGTCAAGGGCGGCGACGAACTCAACCCCTATCTCGCCGGGTTCGGGCGCTTCTTCAACGGCGGCCACTGTCCCTCCGTCGGTATCGGCGGGTTCCTGCTGCAGGGCGGGCAGGGCTGGAACGCGCGCGGCTGGGGCTGGGCGGCGGAGAACATCGCGGCGATCGACGTCGTCACCGCCGACGGCGAGCTGGTGCGCGCGGACGAGACACAGAACAGCGATCTGCTCTGGGCGGCGCGCGGCGCGGGCCCCGGTTTCTTCGGTGTCGTCACCCGTTTCCATCTGCGCACCCGCCCCCTGCCCCGGCACCTCGCCCACACCGTCCACGCCTATCCGCTGGATCTGTTCGACGAGGTCATGACCTGGCTGCACGGCATGCACCACACGGTGTCGGACCTGGTGGAGATCGTCGCCCTCACCCAGACCCCGCCCGGCTCCGACACCCCCGTACTGCTGGTCACGGGCGTGTCGCTGACGGACACCCCGGCACAGGCGGCCGAGGCGCTCGCCCCGCTGCACGCGAACCCCTTCGCGGACCGGGCCCTGTTCCGGGTGGAGGCCGAACCCACCACGCTCGCCGCGCAGTTGGAGAACCAGCGGACCGCGAACCCCGAGGGCCACCGCTATCTCGTCGACAACGCGTGGCTGACCGGTGAGGCGCAGGAGGTGGTCCCCGCGATCCGCAGGGCGTTCACCGAGCAGCCCACCCCGGGCACCTTCACCATCTGGTTCTCCATGGCCCCGCTGCGTCAACTGCCGGACATGGCCTTCTCGTTGCAGTCCGAGATCTACTGCGCGACGTACGTCGTCCACGACGACCCGGCGCGCGACGGCGAGCTCCGTGCCTGGCTGGACTCGGCGATGGCGGCGATGCAGCCGGTGACGGCCGGCCAGTACCTCGGCGACTCCGACTTCACCGTACGGCAGCTGAGGTTCATGGGAGACGCGCAGTGGCGACGGCTCCAGGGGATCCGGGCCGCCCGCGACCCCAAGGGCGTGTTCGCGGGCTACCTCAGCTCGGACACCGTCACCAACACCAACCACTGGGAGCAGTGAGGCATGCGTTTCGCGACATACGAGTACCGGGGCGTGGAGCGCGCCGGGGTGGTCCGGGACGGTGGCTTCGTGCACCCGCTGCCCGAGGATGTCACGGTCCTGCGGCTCCTGGAGGACGGTGCTCTGCACACCGCCGGAGCCGAAGCGCTGTCGGTGGACAGTGATTTGACGGTTGATCAGGTGCGGCTGCTGGCGCCGCTCCAGCCTCCCTCCATCCGTGACTTCGTGGGCTTCGAGGCGCACATCGAGGGTGTGTCGAAGTCCCTGGACGGTCTGGAGCACGTACCCGAGGAGTGGTACCGGGCCCCCAACTTCTACTTCACCAACCCGCACGCCGGCCACGGCGCCCACGACGACGTACGCGTCCCGGCGGGCTGCTCGGTGCTGGACTTCGAGCTGGAGGTCGGGGCGGTCGTCGGGCGCGCGGGGCGGGACCTCACCCCGGAGCAGGCGCGCGAGCACATCGCCGGGTATCTGGTGTTCAACGACTGGTCGGCCCGTGATCTGCAGAAACCCGAGAAGAACCTGGGGCTGGGCTTCTCCAAGGGGAAGGACTTCGCGAACACACTGGGCCCGTGTCTGGTGACCGCGGACGAGGTGGAGGACCGGCGCGACCCGGACGGCTTCCTGGACCTGGAGATGACCGTCACCCTCAACGGGGAGCTGATCGGCCGCGACACCCTCGCCAACGTGTCGTGGACCTTCGAGGAGATGGTGGCCTACGCCTCCCGGGATGCCTGGGTGCGGCCCGGGGACGTCCTCGGCTCCGGCACCTGCGGCTGGGGCGCGCTGGCCGAGCACTGGGGCCGGCTCGGGGAGCGCGTCCCGCCGCCGCTCACCCCCGGTGACGTGGTGGAGCTGACCGTGGAGCGGCTGGGCACCCTGCGCAACCGGGTGGTGCCGGGCCGCGCGGACGCCTATCTGCCGCAGGCCCGCAAGCGGGGCCGCACCCCTCGCCCGTAAACGGTCTTGACCTGCGGGTATCCAGGGATCCGATGGCTGTTATCGGATCCCTGTGAGTTGCGTCCCGGAGTCTTCCTCGCCACCGCCCGCGCTGGTTACTCTCCGATTCAACCGAGCTTCAGGGACGCGGCGCGGCCGGAAGGGGACATACGTGGGTCTGGGAGCGATCGACCTGAATCTTCTGGTGGCGCTGGAAGCCCTCCTGGAGGAGAAGAACGTCACTCACGCGGGTGTACGGCTGTCCACCAGTCAGTCCGCGATGAGCGGCTCGCTGGCGCGGCTGCGCCGGCACTTCAACGACGAGCTGCTGATCCGGGTCGGCCGCGAGTACGAGCTGACGCCGCTCGCGGAACGGCTGCTGCCGGTCGTCCAGGCCTCCCTGCACAAGGCGGAGGAGGCGCTGTCGCTGACCCGGCACTTCGACCCGGCGCGCAGCCGCCAGCGGTTCTCCGTGGTGATGTCCGACTACGTGATGACGGTGTTCGTGGAGCCGCTGCTGCGGGTCATCGCGGCGGAGGCTCCGGGGGTGCGGATCGACTTCCATCCGATCGTCGACGGCCAACTGGAGACGGAGACGCATCTGCGCTGCCACGACCTGATGATCGTGCCGCTCGGCTACCAGTTGCCGGGGGTCAGCGAGGCCGTGATGCACGACCGGTTCGTGTGTCTGGTCGACCCGGGCAATCCGCGGCTGGTGGACGGACGGCTCAGCCTGCGCGATCTCGCGGAGATGCCGCACGCGGCGTGCGCCATCGGCAAGAGCCACACACCGGCCGACCGGCAGCTGGAGACCCTCGGCATCACGCCGAAGGTGCAGGTCAGCACGCCGGGCTTCAGTGTGCTGCCGTTCCTGGTGAGCGGGACCGACCTGGTGGCGCTGGTGCCGGAGCGGCTGGCCCGCCGCTACGAGGGGTTCGCGCGCTGTGCGGTGGTGGAGCCGCCGTTCCCGGACGTCCCGCTGGTGGAGGCAATGTACTGGCACCACAACCGGCACGCCGACCCCGCGCACCGCTGGCTGCGGGAGACCGTGCGCAGGGTCGGGGCGTCGCTGGACGAGCCGGTGATCGCCGAGGTGGATGACAGCCATGGGGAACACGCGTTTCCGGAGCTGTCCGCGGCTTCCTAGCGTGGACGGGTGGGAACCCGCACCGACCCTGGAGGAGCCGTGAGCCGTACCCGTCTGGCCGGACGCACCGTCGTCGTCACCGGAGCAGCGCAGGGGCAGGGGGCCGCGGAGGTCGCGGCGGCCGCCCGGGAGGGCGCGGCGGTGATCGCCACCGACGTCCTGGACGAGACCGGCGAGAAGCTCGCGGCGGCCCTGCGCGCCGACGGGCTGGACGTGACGTACCGGCGTCTGGACGTGTCCTCGCCGGACGACTGGGCCGCGCTCGCGGGCGGGCTCGACGTCGTGCACGGGTTGGTGAACAACGCGGGCATCCCGGTGCGGGCCCGCCTGGGCGAGGTCGATCTCGCCGACTGGGAGCGGGCGTTCGCGGTCAACACGACCGGCGCGATGCTCGGCATCCAGGCCCTCGCGCCGCTGATGCCGGCCGGCTCGTCGATCGTCAACGTCGGTTCCGTGGCCGCGCTCACGGCCCATCACGCGGTGGCGTACACGGCGAGCAAGTGGGCGCTGCGGGGCCTGTCGAAGGTGGCGGCGCTGGAGCTCGCGCCGCGGGGCATCCGGACGAACCTGGTGCATCCCGGCTATATCGAGACGCCGCTGATGGCGACCGCGAACCCGGTGTTCGTCGCGGCGCACCTGTCGATGACGCCCCAGGGCCGCGCGGGTTCGGTGGAGGAGGTCGCCCCGCTCGTGGTCTATCTGCTCTCGGACGAGGCGTCGTACGTCAACGGCGCGGAGATCACCGTCGACGGCGGGTACGCGGCGCACGGCGGGGTGAAGGCGATCACGAACGCGCTGGACGCACCGGTGGCCGACCGCTGACGCGGGGGATGTGCCGGCCACCGTGCCGCAGGAACCCGGTGACCCTGGTGGGCCTCAGTCCTTGAGGTCCGCCAGGGTCGTCCTGGTGTCCGTCCTGAGCATGTCCGTGACCTCGTCGAGGGTCGGCGGGTCGGTGTCGTCGTCGTACGAGGAGTAGTAGGCGCTGTAGCTCATCGTGTACGTCACCCAGCCGTCCCGTACGGCGAGCGTGGCGTAGAGCGAGCCGCTCGACGAGCCGGAGGTGGTGTCGTCGCTGACGAGGTAGGCCTCGTCGCCGATGCCGGTGACGGTCTCCACGTCGTACCCGGTGTGGCTGTCGCCGTAGTTCTTCCAGGTGGCCGTGAACTCGGGGCCCGGATCGGTCTTCTTGTGCAGGTCCAGCTGGGCGTAGAGGTACGCGTCCGCGTAGGTCGACGTGCTCTTCTTCAGGCTGATGCTGCACAGACCCTCGTCGAGGGCGTCGTCCTCGAGCCGGTTGCGGGTGGGGGCGCCGTCGTTGTCCGGGTACTCCTCCTTGAAGGACGAGTAGTCGATGGCGTTGCACAGGTTCGACGGTGCCGTGTAGCCGGCCAGGTCCGCCTTGTCGCCGGCGGCGATCAGGAAGACGCCGGCCGCCCAGGCGGCGGAGGCGACCACCGCGCCGAGCGCGGCCCACAGGACGGCTCTCCCGGCACCGCCGCCCCCTCTGCCGGGCGGCGGTCCGACCACGGGGTACGGGCCCTGCTGGACGTACGGGTTCCCCGGCTGGGGCTGGGGCGGCTGACCGGGCTGGCCCGGCTGGGCGGGCACGCCGACCAGGGTCGGCTGGGCGTAGACGCTCTGCGGCCCGGTCTGGGCCGCGGGAGGCGCCGGCGCGGCCGGCGGGAATCCCAGCGGGCCGCCGGGGCCGGGCGACTGCGGGCTCGGATAGGGGTACGCGCTCGGCTGGGCCGGAGCGCCGGACGGCGGTTGGGGCTGCTGCGGAGGCTCAGGCGGCGTGGACATGACGTGAAGATAATGGTCTGATGGCAGTCAAGTCCCTTGACGTGACGGATCGTTACGCTCTAGGGACATCTGCCGTAAACCTCTGAGAGGCCGGGTTTTTCACCCGGTCCCCCTTCGGGTCGTGCCCCCCGTTCGGACCAGCGGGACCGGCCGCGTAAGGCGCTCAGGGACGTCTGCGCCTAGCGTGGTGACCGGACTCGGGATTCGGGCGCTCGGCAACCCCCTGGGGGTCTCGTGCTCAAAGTAAGCGTCGTGGTGCCCGTCTACAACGCGGGCCGTTACCTGGAACTCTGCTCGCCCTCGCTGCTCCACCAGAGCATCGGCCGGGAGTCGTACGAGGTCGTCTACGTCGACGACGGCTCGACCGACGGCTCCGGCGAGCGGTTGGTGCGGCTGGCCGCCCGCCACCCGCACGTGCGCGTCTTCCGCCAGGAGAACTCCGGCTGGCCCGGCAAGCCCCGCAACGTCGGTGTCCGTCACGCCCGCGGCGCGTACGTCCAGTTCGTGGACCAGGACGACGAACTGACCCCCGAGGCTCTGGAACGCCTCCACGCCCTCGCCGTCCGCAACGGCTCCGACATCGTCATGGGCAAGGTGGCCGGCACCATGCAGGGGCCCCACAACCTCTTCAGACGCACCGTCGAGCGCTGCACGGCCGCGGACACCCCCCTCTTCGAGAGTCTCTCCCCGCACAAGATGTTCCGCCGCGCCTTCCTCCTCGACCACGGCATCCAGTTCCTCGAGGGCCCCGTACGCCTCGAGGACCAGGTGTTCATGGCCCGGGCGTACGTACGCGCCAAGACGGTCTCCATCCTCGGCGACTACCCCTGCTACCTGTGGAACCGCCGTGACGACGGAGGCAACACCAGCAGCCGGCCCGCCGTCCCCGAGGAGTACTACGCCCACCTGCGCACGGTCGTGGAGAGCATCAAGGAGGGCACGGAGCCGGGCCCCCTCCAGGACCACCTGCTGCGCCGCTCCTACCGCGTCGAACTCCTGCGCCCGGTCAGCGAGCCCCGCGTCCTGCAGCGCACGGGCAAGGCCCTCGAACGCTACTTCGACGTCGTGCGCCGGATGGCCCTCGACGCCTACCCGCGGGGCGTACGGCACGGACTCCCGGCGATCACGCGGCTCAGGGCTACCCTGCTGGAGGAGGGACTCCTCGACTCCCTCGTCGAACTGGCCCGCCGGACCCAGCACGTCAAGCCCCGCCTCACCATCGACGACATCCGCTGGACCGATGGCAGGCTCCACATCACGACCACCATCGGCATGCTCCGCCCCGACGGCGAACCCCTCACCCTCCACGAACGGTACGGCCGACTGCTCCTCGACCCCGAACTCCTCCAAGGCATCAAGGGCGCCGAAGGCTGGGAGGCCCCCCACCCCCTCGCCTACGCCCGAGGAGAACTCCTCGTCCACGACACCACCCGCAACCACTGGTGGTTCCCCCACACCGAACTGCGCCCCCGCACGGAACCCCTGGGCGCCGGCCGGCACCACGTCCTCGTCTCCGGCGTGACGGTCATCGACCCCCTGACCCTCACCGGCGGCCACCCCATGCCTCCCGGCACCCACCAGATCTGGGCCGACGCCCAACTCCTCGGCATCGGCCGCCGCATCCGCCTCACCCGCCCCGACTCCCACCCCCGGCTCACCCCGGCCACCGTGGGCACCCCACCCCGCCTGGTCATCCCCGGCTGGACCGCCCGCGACAACCAACTGCGCCTCGCCGTGGGCTCACCGGCCGGCACGACCGTCGCCCACCAGATCCTCCTGCGCACCGCGGCCGCGGCCCCCGTCCGCCGCGCCGCCCGAGCCGCCCTCCACCGGCTCCCACCGGCTCTGCGCCACAGGGCCCGCACCCTGGCCCGCCGAGCCGACCCCTGGAGACGGACCGCCGAAGCGGGGACGACGCCCGGCGCCCCGAAGTCCCCACGGACCCCTCCTCGCCCGGGCTGACCGACGGCTGCCGGACGAGGGAGCGCGAAGCCGGCGGCCGGACGAAGGCGGGAACGACGAGAGGCCGCATCCGGGGGCGCGGCGGTTGGAAGCCCGCTCCCCCGGACGGGCCCAGCCGCCCGTCGCCGGCCGACGGCCGCGGCCCGCCGACCAGGACCTGTCCGGCGGATCTTGTCGGAGACGCGGGGCTTGGCACGCCTGCCTGCGGCGTTGTCGTCGGTTGCCGACGCTCCGCGTCGACGCCCTCCTCCGCCTTGCAGTCAGACCCACCAAGCCCCGCTCACCTGCGCCGATAAGGTGCCGCTGCTTTCCTCCGACCTGATCCGCCGGACAGGTCCTAGGCGGACGCGGTCTGCACCGGCGCCGGCACCGCCGCGCGGGCGGTGTTCTTGCGGACCAGCAGCAGGGTGACCAGCGCGCCCAGCAGGGAGGCGCAGCCGCAGATCACCACGCCGAGCGACATGCCGTGGGCGAGGGCGGTCTGGGCGGCGGCCCTGGCGCTGTCGCTGCCCGCGTTGACGACGGCCAGCGGACCGGCCGCGGCCTCCATGCCGGCGTCGGCGCCGCTGAGCTTGCCGGCCAGCGCGGAGGACGCGGCACTCATCGCGACCGTGCTGATGACGGCGGGGCCGAGGCCCTGGCCGAACTCGCGGACCAGGCTGGTCGCGCCGCTGGCCATGCCGGTCATGTGGATCGGTACGGCGTTCACGGCCGCGGAGGTGAGCGAGGAGACGACGCAGATGAAGCCGACGCCGAGCAGCAGCACCGGGCCGATGAAGGCGGCGAGGGAGGTCGTGGTGATGGGCAGGGCGGCGATCCAGAACTGGCCGGCGGCCATGGGCAGCAGACCGCCCATGAGGAGCCAGCGGGGCTCGACGCGGGTGAGCATCCGGCTCAGGACCGGGGCGAGGAGCAGCGGGACCAGTTGGAGGATCACGAACGGCATGCCAGCCCGCAGGGGGCTGAGGTGCATGACGGCGCCAAGGCGGATGGAGACGCAGTAGGCGGTGCCGATGAAGCCGAACATGCCGGCCAGCGCGACGACGGCCGCTGCGGCGAAGGAGGGGATCTTCAGCAGGTCGAGGTTGAACATCGGCGACTCTGCGCGCTTCTCGGCGATCACGAAGGCGACCAGGGCCACGGTGGCGAGGCTGAGGGAGCCGACGATGGCCGGGCTGCTCCAGCCCCGCTCGCCGCCCTCGATGACACCCCAGAGCAGGGCGGTGAGACCGACGGCGACGGTGATCTGTCCGGGCCAGTCCAGGGCGCGGCCCTCAGGGGCCTTGGAGTCGGTGACGAGGAGTTGGCTGGAGACCGCGACGGCGAAACCCAGGACGACCGGCGGTACGAACGCCCAGCGGAAGTCGGCGACGGTGGCGAGCAGACCGGAGGACAGCGGGCCGACGGCCGAGGCGAGGGAGATGCTCAGCGCCCAGGTGGACACGGCCTTGGCGCGGTCCTTCCCGTCGGGTGTGGCGGCCGCGATCACGGCGAGGGAGCTGGGGAAGAGCGCGGCGGCGCCGATACCCGCCAGGGCCTGGCCGATCCAGAGCATGGTGATGTTCTGCGAGAGGGCGTTGAGGAGCTCACCGAGCGCCAGGACGAGCCCGCCGAGCACCAGCAGACGCTTACGGCCGAACAGGTCGCCGACCACACCGAAATTCAGCTCGAGAATCGCGGTGGGAAGAATGAACGCCGAGGTGACCCAGGCGACCTGGGAACCGGAGGCGCCGAATGCCGCCTGGATTTCTCCGTTGATGGGAGAAGGGACGGTAATGCACAGCTGTGCGGCGGCAACGGCCAGACAGCAGGCTATGAGAGTTCCCCTGTCGAGTCTTTTCAGCACGCTTGTCATTCCGTACTCCGTCGCTCTATGAGTTCGATGAGATTTCCCTCGGGGTCGGTGACCCAGGCCATGCGTACGCCGGGCTCGGGGGACGGTCCGGGTGCGAGGGCCTCGCCCGCCCCGAGCGCCCGCAGGGCGTCGTGGACGGGGTCGAGTTCGGGGGTGGTGACCGCGAAGTGGCCGTAGCCCTCCGTGAGGACGGCGGTCACCGGGTCAGGGGCCCTGAGGCCCGGTGCGGAGCCGGCTCGGGCCAGCAGTTCGAGCCGCCAGCCGTGCGGATGCTCCAGGACGACACCGCTGAGGCCGGGCCCTTCGAGACGGAACTCGAAGACGGACTCCAGCCCGAACGCGGCCTTGTACCAGGCGGTCTGGGCGGCGAGGTCGCGGACGTTGACGCCCACATGGTCGAGTCGCGCGTCCATACCGGCTCAGCCGGCCATGGCGCTGTCGCCGCCGTCGACCATGAGGTTGGCGCCGTTGACGAAGGCCGCCTCGTCGGAGCAGAGGAACGCGGCGACCCGCGCGATGTCCTCGGGCTGGGCGATCCGCCCGACCGGGATGCGGGCCTCCAGGTGCGCCTTCGGGCCCTCGGGGTCGTCCAGGAAGGGCGCCGTGGCCGAGGTGTGGGTCATGCCGGGGGCGATGGTGTTGACGCGGATGTGATGCGGGGCGCCGGCCGCGCACAGGTGCTTGCTCATCGCCAGCACCCCGCCCTTGGCGGCGCCGTGCGGCACCATCGGCAGGAACGGGGCACCGCGTACGGCGGCCACGGACGCCACGTTCAGGACCGCGCCTCCACCGCGCGCGATCAGGTGCGGCCAGGCCGCCTGGGTGCAGAAGTAGGGGATGTCCAGCTCGTTCCTGATGGTGAAGTACCAGTCCTCGGCCGGCATGGATTCGAACGGGCCGTTCCGTAGCGCGGAGGCGTTGTTGTAGAGAATGTCGATCCCACCGAAGGCCTCGATCCCGGCCTCGATCCACTCCCGTGCGCCGTCCCGGGTGGACAGGTCGACCGGGGCGAGGGAGCGCATGACTCCACCGGCCTTCTCGACGAGTTCCACGGTCTCGGCCGCGTTCTCCTCGTCGATGTCACAGCCGAATACCAGCGCGCCCTCGGCCGCGAATACCTGTGCCGCGGCCCGGCCGATTCCGGCTCCTGTTCCACTGATGAAGGCGATTTTCCCGGCCAGTCGACCCATGATGGAGAAGTCCCTTGTTCATGCCGCCCGAGTGCGGTGGTGGCAGCGTAGGGAGGGGAAATCGCCGGAACAAGAAATGTGTCAGGCCGGGGCCATCGGGGGTTCGTATGGCTGGTATGCGGCGGACGCCCCCAGCATGGCGCGGAGGCTGTCCGCAAAGCCATTCGGGTGGGTGAGGTCGCTGTTGTGGCCGCCGGGGAAGTGGATCAGGCCGGTGCCGAGTCCGGCGGCCGGCCTGCCCGGGAATTTCCTGTGGTACAGTGCGTTCAGTACCTGTGTAAGTCCCGATCCGGGCAAGGTACTGATTCTCCTTCAGCTCGCTGATCCGCCCGCCGTTCTCATCGGCCGGTGCAGTGGCTTTCCCGCACCACCTCAGCAGCGGATCCGCTCCGCCGTACCCGAGGTGCTGCTTCTCGCCGCCCGAGGTGCGCTGTGCGCCCTCCCCTCGCGGCGCCACCCCCCTTCCTTCGCATGTCTCATGCCTTCCGTCCGTGAAAGGACCGACCACGATGACCACCACACTCGAACACCCCCCTCTGCAGCAGCCCCCGGCCCGGGTCGCCTCCGGTGTCCTCGACATCGACGCGAGCGGGAAGGGGCACCTGCGCGCCGCCGACTGCCTGCCCACGCCCGCCGACCTCCAGGTCCCGGCCGCGCTGATCCGTCGTCACGGACTGCGCAAGGGCGACCTCGTCGAAGGGGTGCGCGGCACGCAGCGCGCCCTGACCGAGGTGGCGTGCGTCAACGGCCGTACGCCCGAGACCCTGAGCGGCCGCCGGCACTTCCGTGACCTCACTCCCCTGCACCCCCACCGGCGGCTGCGCCTCGAACACCCGGCCGCCGGACTGGCCGGGCGGGTCACCGATCTGATCGCGCCCGTGGGCAAGGGCCAGCGCGGGCTGATCGTCGCGCCGCCCAAGACGGGCAAGACCGTGCTGCTCCAGCAGCTCGCCGCCGCCGTCACCGGCAACCATCCCGAGGCCCGACTGATGGTGCTGCTGCTCGACGAACGCCCCGAGGAAGTCACCGACATGCGGCGCTCGGTGCGCGGCGAGGTGTACGCCTCCACCTTCGACCGGGCGCCCCGGCAGCACATCGCTCTCGCCGAACTCGTCGTCGAACGGGCCAAGCGGCTCGTCGAGGCGGGCGAGGACGTCGTGATCCTCCTCGACTCGCTGACCCGGCTGTGCCGGGCGCACAACAACGCGGCCGCCGCCGGGGGCCGTACGCTCAGCGGTGGCGTCGACGCGACCGCGCTGATCGGACCCAAGCGGTTCTTCGGCGCCGCGCGGGCCACCGAGGAGGGCGGCTCGCTGACCATCCTCGCCACCGCGCTGGTCGAAACGGGCTCCCGTGCCGACGGCTTCTTCTTCGAGGAACTGAAGAGCACCGGCAACATGGAGCTGCGCCTCGACCGCGAACCGGCCTCACGCCGTGTCTTCCCGGCCGTCGACATCAACGGCTCCGGCACCCGCCGTGAGGAACTCCTTCTCTCCTCCGCCGAGTTGACCGCGACCCGCGGACTGCGCCGGGCGCTGCAGACCCGCGACGGGCAGGCGAACCTGGACACCCTCCTGGAGCGGCTGCGGGAGACCCCGGACAACGCGACGTTCCTGCGGCGGATCCAGCCGACACTGCCCTCGGACCGCTGAGCGTGCGGCATCCGGGTGCTCACTGACCGGCGCACGGCACGGGAAGCGCGGGGAACACCGCACCCATTCCTACGTTGACCATATGAAGATCGGATTCCCTTCTCGGGTCGGACTGTCGGCCTGTGTCTTCTGTGCGGCAGGTGCCCTGGCCCTCGGGCCGACCGCGGCCGCCGCCCCTCCCGGAGCCGACCCCGGCCCCGGAACCGTGCGCACGCCGTCGCGGGCACACGCGCCGGGGCCGTCGCTCCTCTTCCGTCCCGGTACGCAGGTCAGACCCCACCGCGGAGCCCCCGAGGTGCCGGATCTCTCGGCGCTGTCGTGGCTGGTGGCCGACGTCGGGAGCGGTGAGGTGCTCGCCGCGGCGAACGCGCACCGCAAGCTGCCGCCCGCCAGCACGCTGAAGACCCTGTTCGCGGTCACCGTGCTGCCGGTCCTGCCCGCGGGCGTCCGGCACGAGGTGTCCGAGGAGGAACTCGCGGACATCGGGCCGGGCAGCAGTCTCGTCGGGGTCGCCGAGGGGCGGACGTACTCGGTCGCCGATCTGTGGCGCGGGGTGTTCCTGAACTCCGGCAACGACGCCGTGCACGTCCTGGCGGCCCTCAACGGCGGCTGGCGGACGACGGCCACGCGGATGCAGGAGAAGGCGCGGGCGCTGGGCGCGCTGGACACGCACGTCCGCTCGCCCGACGGATACGACACGCCCGGTCAGGTGTCGTCGGCGTACGACCTCGCGGTGTTCGGCAGGGCCGGGCTGCGCAGAGCGGACTTCTCGCGGTACTGCGGCCTGGCGGAGGCGACGTTCCCCGGCCGGGACGGAGGGTCGTACGGGATCGCGAACACCAACCGGCTGCTGACCGGGCACGACGGCGTCGAGCCGTACCCGGGGCTGGTCGGGGTCAAGAACGGCTACACGAGCAACGCCGGCAACACCCTGGTCGCCGCCGCCCGCAGGGGCGGGCGCACGCTCGTGGTGACGGTGATGAACCCTCGGCAGGGCGGCGGGTACGCCGTCTACGAGGAGGCGCGCGAGCTGCTCGACTGGGGGTTCGCGGCCGAGGGGCGGGTCGAGCCGGTGGGGTCGCTGGACGCCTTGCGCGCCCGGCCCAGGCCCGCTGCCGGGCCGGTGGCGGCCCCGTCGGCACGGTCGGTGGCGCGATCGGCGGCCGTCCCCGTGGCCGCCGTCGGCCTGCGTCCGGGCTGGTCGCGGGCGGCGGCGATCGCGGGGGCGGCCGTGCTGGGCGGGTCCGCCGTCGCGCTGGCGTTGTGGCTCGTGGGGCGGCGCTCGGCACGGAGGTGACCGACCGGCAGGAACAGCAGCAGGCCGAGCGTGACCCAGGTGTAGGTGTTGCTGCCGAGGAAGCCGTCGACGCCGGACGCGTCGTCGAACCAGAGCCACACCACGCTGGTGCACAGCACCGCGTACAGGGCACCCGCCACGCGCGCGTGCCCGGCGCGGAGCAGAACGGCGAACGACGGCAGCAGCCACACCAGGTGGTGCACCCAGGTGACGGGGCTGACCAGGCAGGCGGTGACGCCCGTGAGGGCGAAGGCCGCCTGCCAGTCGTCGGCGGTCACGGCCTGCCGGGCCCGGCGCGCCCACACGCACAGCACCACCACGACCAGCACCGCCCACACGGCCTTGCTCTCCACATCGAGCCGGGCGAGGACGCCCTGGAGCGACTGGTTCGACACATAGCCGAGCCGACCCACGCGGCTGGTGTCCCACAGGGCCTGTGTCCAGTAGAAGCGCGACGCGTCCGGGGCGACCAGGGCCGCGAACACCGTGGCGGCGAGCGCGACGGCCGTCGCGACGGCGGCCGCGCGCCAGCGGCGGGCGACCAGCAGCAGACCGATGAAGACGGCGGGCGTGAGCTTCACGGCCGCCGCGAGCCCGATGCCGACCCCGGCCCAGCGGCCCCGGCCGCTCGCCAGCAGCCAGGCGTCGGCCAGGACCAGGGCCAGCAGGAGCAGATTGACCTGGCCGAAGCTGAAGGTGTCCCGCAGCGGTTCGAACAGCGCGAGGACGCAGGCCGCGAGGACCACGCCGTACCAGCCGTGCCGCCGCCAGCCCGGCCCCGCCAGGACGCGTACGACGACGGCGAGCGCCGCCAGGTTGAGCAGCAGGGCGGTCGCGATCGCGGTCCGCAGGCCGACCAGCGCCATCGGCAGCATGGTGACGGCCGCGAACGGCGGATAGGTGAAACCGTACGGCGTGCCCGGCACCAGGTAGTCGTAGACGTGGCCGCCGTGGTGGATCCAGGTGTTGACGGTGCCGTAGTAGACGCGCAGGTCGAACCAGTCGCGCAGCAGCGGGACCGTCGCCGTGAAGAGGGTGACGGCCGCGACCAGGCAGCCGAGCAGCAGCAGACGGCCACGGTCCGTGGCGGGTGTTCTCATGCCGTACGTCCCAGCGCGGCCGGGGCCTGGGCCGCGAGGTGGGCCTGCCACAGGACGACCACGGCGAGCGCGCCGCCGCAGACCGCGAGGAGCAGTCGGCTGCCGTCGGCGGGCCCGCCGTCGGGCAGCACGGCCAGGGCGAGGACGCCGGCCACGGCCGCCATGCGGTGCCGTACGGAGGTGCTGGGGGCCGCCGCGGCCATGAGGAACAGGCCCCACAGGGCGTACCAGGGGCGGATCGCCGGGCCGAACGCGGCCACGGTGGCGAGGCTGAGGCCGAGCGCGTACACCGGGCGCGGGCGCAGCCGCCACCATATGGCGACCAGCGCGACGGCGGTGACCGCGAGTCCGAACACGTGCCAGGCGGGAACGGCCAGCGGGGCGAGGTCGCTGCCGAGGTGTTCGAGAAGGGCGCCGGTGGCGCGGCCGAGGAGGCTGGTGAGGGCCCAGTTCTGCGGGGAGACCGGGGTGTTGAGGGCGGCTATCCAGCCGTATCCGGTGCCCGCGAGGGCGGTCACGGCGACCGTGGTGGCGGCGCTGGCGGCCAGGGTGGTCAGGACGGCCCGTACGGGATGCCGGCCCGCGCGCACGGCCAGCAGCACGACCGCGGCGAGGCCGAGGATCGCGGGGGCCTTGACCAGGGCGGCGAGCGTGACGAGAACGGCAGCGGGGAGCGGGCGGCGGGCGAGCGCGGCGACGAGTCCGATCCCGAGCAGGCCCAGCATGATGGCGTCGTTGTGGGCGCCCGCCACCAGATGCAGCAGCACCAGCGGGTTGAGGACGCCCAGCCACAGCGCGGCGGCCGGGTCGGCGCCGCTGTGCCGGGCCAGCCGGGGCAGGGCCGCCGCCATCAGGGCCACCCCGCACAGCGCGACCAGCCGCATGCCGAGGAGCCCGGCGGGCAGTTCCCCGCGGGTGAGTCCGTACAGCGCGGAGGCGACGGCCATGAAGACCGGGCCGTACGGGGCTCCCGTGTGCCGCCACAACGGGGCGACCTCGGCCGCGAGCGGGCCGCCGAGCTGGGCCGGGCCGTACGCGTACACGTCGATGTGCGCGTCCACCATCGCCCCTTGGGCAAGGTAGCTGTAGACGTCCCGGCTGAACAGCGGCGGCCCGACCACCAGCGGCGCCGCCCACACCGCGAGGACGAACACGAGGGCGCGCGGTGTCGGCGGGTCCGCGCTGCGGACGAGCCCGCCGAGGAGGACCCAGGCAGCGGTCAGCAGCACCAGCCCGAAGTACACGCCGACCAGACCGAGTACGGCGTGCACGGAGGACGGGGCCAGAAGTTCCCGCGCGGGCAGCGCGCCGGCGCTCTCGCCGCCCAGCGCGAGACAGGCCGTCCCGGCCAGGCCGATGACCTGGCAGCGACGGAGATCGACGGGGAAACCCATGGCCAACACTCGGTCAGCGTGTCAACGCGGGGTGGCCGGAACCTGACATGCCGCTCTCGCCGCGGGGTCCTGCGCATGACCGGCGGGTGATCGCGGGAGCGGGTCTCAGTGGAAGCGGGAACTCCGTACCGGGCCCGCGGACTTCAGTCCCGCCCGGTCGCCGTGCAGCCAGGTGCCGCGGACGGCGGTGACGAAGTCGGTGAGCCGGCCGACGGGGTCGATGTCCTCTTCCGGTGCCGGATCGGCGGCGACGATGTCCGCCGCGATCTCCGTCTGCGGCCGGTCGTCGGGCTCGCCGGACTCCACTCCCCCGTCGGCGCTCTGGCGCAGCTGCGCGTCCCAGGGGGCCATCAGCGACTGGTGGAGGAGGGTGACGCTGTCGGCGGTGATCACCGGCGGGTCGGTCCAGCAGCTCGCGTGCTCGTGGAGGATCTGACCGGGCGCGCGCTCGAAGAGCTGTCCGATGATCTCCGGGCCCGGGCCCTGTTCGGCACGGGCCGTCTCGTTCAGGTCGTAGGCGATCACGACGGTGTCGTGGCGTCCCTCCTCGAAGGGGTGGGCCGGCAGGCCCAGCACCTCGGCGGCGGCCAGGCCGAGGATGCGGCTGCCCCGGTCGGGCAGCAGGGAGACCGACGTCGGCCGTGCCTCGGCCGCCTCCAGCACGGCCTTCAGCCGCAGCAGACCGCGCAGGCACTGCTCATGGCTGTCCTGGAGCCAGGCGTACCGGCCCGCCATGCCGTCCTCGAAGCCGAACGGGGAGAGCATGCCGAGCAGGGTGCCGCCCATGACGTACTGCCAGCCGCGCAGGTCGGCGGCGTCGAGCGGGCTCGCCTCCGCGGCGCTCGCGGCGCGGGCGAGGACCCGGTTCTGCCGGTCGCGGGCGGGCAGCCAGATGTCGTCGTCGGGGGCAGGCAGCAGGGCGTGCTGCCTGCGGGCGAGATCCAGGTCGCCCGCGAGGACCGCGTTGAAGACCAGCAGGTAGCGGTCCGGCCAGTCGGCGAGGGCGTCCTCATGCGCGGACAGCGCGTCGACTGCGTCGCGGTGCCGTTCCTCGCGCTCGTACGCCGAGACCAGCTCCCGCAGTACCGCCGCCGAGCCGGGCGTGAGCCGCAGCGCCTCACGCAGGGCGGGGATCGCGAGGTAGGGGACGCCGCGCTCCACGCACGCGTACCCGTACTCGTACAGCGGCTTGGCCTGGTCGGGCCGGTCGGCGAGGGCCGCGGCGGCCTCCTTCAGGTCGTCGAAACCGGCCGCCCCGGCGGCCCGGCCGACCACGAGGGAGACTTCGGCGAGGGGCAGGCTGTCCGAGGCGTGCCGCAGTTGGCGCAGCGCACCGGGGACGTCTCCCCCGTCCAGGTACTCCCATGCCTTGAGCAGTTCGGGGGACTTGGGGCGGCGGCGATGCTTGCGCGAGAACATGTGTGCGATCTTCGCGGGTGACCGAGCCGCGCTCAACCGAATTGCGGAGGCGCCGGAACGGGGCCGCGGGGGCGGAGGGGGCAGAAAGGGCGGAGGACCGGTGGGGGTCAGAAGACCGACAGGCCCGTGAGGGTGGTGAAGCGGTCCAGGGCCGCGACGCCCGCCACCGAGTTGCCGCGTTCGTCCAGGCCGGGGCTCCAGACGCACAGCGTGCAGCGGCCGGGTACGACGGCGATGATGCCGCCGCCGACACCGCTCTTGCCGGGCAGGCCGACACGGTAGGCGAAGTCACCGGCCGCGTCGTAGGTGCCGCAGGTCAGCATCACCGCGTTGACCTGCTTGGCCTGGCTGCGGGTGAGCAGGCGGGTGCCGTCGGCACGGATGCCGTGCCGGGCGAGGAAGGTGGTCGCGAGGGCGAGGTCGGCGCAGGACGCGGTGAGCGAGCACTGCCGGAAGTACTGGTCGAGGAGGTCCGGCACCGGGTTGTCGATGTTGCCGTAGGACGCCATGAAATGGGCGAGGGCGGCGTTGCGGTCACCGTGCCCGGCCTCGGAGGCCGCGACCTCCTCGTCGAAGTCGAGCGCGGGGTTGCCGCTCTCGGCACGCAGGAAGGCGCGGAGTTCCCCTGCGGCGTCTCCGGTACAGGTCTGGAGGCGGTCGGTGACGACGAGGGCGCCCGCGTTGATGAAGGGGTTGCGCGGGATGCCGTGCTCGTACTCCAGCTGGACCAGGGAGTTGAACGGGTTGCCTGAGGGCTCGCGGCCCACGTGCTCCCAGAGTTCGTCGCCCTCGCGGGCCAGGTCGAGGGCGAGGGTGAAGACCTTGGTGATGGACTGCGTGGAGAACGGCTCGCGCCAGTCCCCCACGCCGTACACCGTGCCGTCGAGCTCGGCCACGGCCATGCCGAAGCTGCGCGGATCACGGGCCGCGAGCGCCGGGATGTAGTCCGCGGGTCGGCCTCGGCCGGGGGTGTGCTCCATCTCCTCGGCGATGCGCTCCAGGACCGGCTGGAAGGAGAGGGACGACGTCGTTGTCATGATCACCATTGTGCCTCCGGGCCGGTCCTGGTGCGTCACCGCAGGTCAGGAAGGGTTCATACGGCGGGTGCTCCGCTGCCGGCCAGGACCTCGGGGCACAGCAGGTCGGTGAGCCGTTCGGCTGGCAACAGGCCCTTCTCCAGGACGAGTTCGGCGACACCGCGGCCGGTGACGAGGGCCTCCTTGGCGATGTCGGTGGCCGCCGTGTACCCGATGTGCGGGTTGAGGGCGGTGACCAGGCCGATGGAGTTCTCGACGGTCACGCGCAGGGCCTCGGTGTTGGCGGTGATGCCGTCGACGCAGCGCTCGGCGAGGGTGAGGCAGGCGGTCCGCAGATGCGTGATGCTCTCCGACAGGGAGTGCAGGATGATCGGCTCGAAGGCGTTGAGCTGGAGCTGTCCGGCCTCGGCCGCCATGGTGATGGTGACGTCGTTGCCGATCACCTCGAAGGCGACCTGGTTGACGACCTCGGGGATCACCGGGTTGACCTTGCCGGGCATGATGGACGATCCGGCCTGCACGGGCGGGAGGTTGATCTCGCCGAGGCCCGCGCGCGGACCGGAGGACAGCAGGCGCAGGTCGTTGCAGCTCTTGCTCAGCTTGACCGCGATCCGCTTCAGCACGCCGGACATCTGGACGAACGCGCCGCAGTCCTGGGTGGCCTCGACGAGGTTGGCGGCGGTGACCAGTGGGAGGCCGGTGATGTCGGCGAGATGGCGGCGGGCGGCCTCGGCGTAGCCGGCGGGGGCGTTGAGTCCGGTACCGATGGCCGTGGCGCCGAGGTTGATCTCGTGGATCAACTGGACGGCCTCGTCAAGACGGTTGCGGTCCTCGTCCATCATGACCGCATAGGCCGAGAACTCTTGACCGAGTGTCATGGGGACCGCGTCCTGCAACTGTGTACGGCCCATCTTGAGCACATCGCGGAACTCGACGGCCTTGCGGGCGAAGGAGTCCTGCAGTACAGCCATCGCCTTGAGCAGTCCACGGACCGCGAAGACCGTCGCTGTCTTGACGGCGGTCGGGTAGACGTCATTGGTGGACTGGCCCAGGTTGACGTCCTCGTTGGGGTGCAGGTACTGGTACTGCCCCTTCTCGTGGCCCATCAGCTCCAGGGCGCGGTTCGCCACGACCTCGTTGGCGTTCATGTTGGTCGAGGTGCCGGCGCCGCCCTGGATGACGTCGACGACGAACTGGTCGTGCAGCTCTCCCGCGCGGATCTCGCGGCAGGCGGCGACGATCGCGGCGGCCTTCTCGGGCGCGAGCAGGCCGAGTTCCTCGTTGGCGAGGGCGGCGGCCTCCTTGACGGCGGCGAGCGCGTCGACGAGGTGCGGGTAGGCGGAGATGGTGGTGCCCGTGATGGGGAAGTTCTCGATGGCGCGCAGGGTGTGGACGCCCCAGTACGCGTCGGCGGGGACGTCCCGGTCTCCGAGCAGGTCGTGTTCGCTGCGGGTGGCTGCGGCGGTCATGAGGTGCGGGTCCTCTTTCTGGGGGGGGTGGTGAGGGTTGGGGGTGCCGGCGACATCGGGTGGAACGGGGGCCGGCG